>NZ_JBCAQT010000004.1:0-264043 GCF_038419845.1 Marinimicrobium sp. C2-29 | reverse complement strand
CGTGCCACCGGCAAAAGCGGAAAATCCATCTAACTTATTGTCCGGAATTAGTTGACCACTACAATTGCAAAGAGCCTCCAGGCAAGTAAGTTCAACGTATATGGCTGGGTAGCATTCGCCGCAACGTGTATAGCGGAGGCATTGGTATTTAATGCAAATGTGTAGCGCAACATTTAGCCATACGCAGCACTACACCGCCTTCGGCGGTGGCTCGTAGACTCGCGCCAGAGTGCGTTGGCGTTAAGTGAGTTGTCCATGAATGAAGTCGATCCTGAAGAGACGAAAACGTTTCGTAGAATCTTTCGTGTGATCGCCTGGGGTTGGAAGTGGCCACCGTTGTTTCTCGGGCTGGTTTTCGTTCTTTCTCCCCTACTTTATTTCGTGGGGCCTGAAAACGTCAAGGTCAGCTATAGCGCTTTGCCGACGGCATTCCTTTCCGGGTGCCTGATACTGGTAGTGTGGTATGTAGTTTGTCGTTATATCCCCAAAAGGATGAAGAGCTATAGTAATGAAGAAAAATCAAGCGACGAGTTGAACCGTAATTGAAAATCCGTGTATTCACACTTAACCAGGCGCACCAATACACCACCGCAAGCGGTGGTGGGGCGGTCGCAAGCTCGCGCCCATGTGTGCGACGTTATGCAGTAGTGAGGAAAAATGACAAAAAATAAAAAAGTAATTGTTGGCATTATTTTTGGGTTTATCTGGTTTTCAGTTTTAAGCTGGTTTCCTAATCCCGAAGTTAAGGACATCGTAAGAACGGCAATTGGTGTGATCTTGAGTGTATTTCTATATTTGGGATACTCGTGGTCGCGCTGGGTGATGGGGGCGCTATCAGCGCTAGCGGCTATAATAGGTATAGTTGCTCTTCTATCGCTATCCGGAGACATAAGGCAAATAATTGTACTAGCTATCATGTCGTGCTTCTATTGCTATGCTGCTTTTTACCTACTAAACCCAAACTTACTAAAATCACATTTTAAGAATGCAAGCGCATAACCAGACAAAGCACTGGGACACATTTTTGGTTCGCGGCTCTAAAAACGCAAAATATGCCCCTGCTTGGGATCGTTATGCATATAATTCACTAGGTTGGCAATAAGGGAATCGAAACAATGAAGAAATTATTATTATGCATTATTTTAGCTAATTTAACTGGCTGTATAATAGCGATGCAGCCTGCTAAGGAGCCTGAAAGTGAGCGCGAAGAGGCTGACATGCAACTCATAAGTGCAGGTTTCGTTGGTTGTGAGCCCAAGTCGATAAAAATATCCGATATCGTCACTTTTAGCCATTTGGAATATCCTAGATCATGGAAGGCAACATGTAAAAATACCACCTTTATATGCTCAGAAGGAGGGTCAGACAAAGGTAGCCAACTAAGCTGCAAATCTGAATTGAAATAAATGCATAACGAATAACTGCACCAGACCCGAATTGCGTTCCTCAAATTTGCATTCCCTACGCTCTCGAAATGCTGATTTGATCCACTCCGTTCGGTCTGGTGAGTGGGGGTTAGCACTAAGGGAGTTTTATGTTCGAGGAACACAATAAATTAACAAAGACATCTTATTGGCTGATCGCTATAAGTAGCCTTATCGGATTTGCCTTTATGGCAGCTATCCTTCCGCAGCTTACGTGGGATGCGCCATGGATTTCATATGCGCTGGCGGGAGCTCTAGGCCTCATGCTGGCTCTCAATACCTACTTCGCTTACCTTATCTATAAGCGCAGCCTTAGAGCATTAAAGCTATGCTTATGGCTATACGGTTTACAGATCATCGGCTTTGAAACTGAGAATTGGGCTCTGAGCTTAAATTTTGGAATGAATGTGTCCATGAGCTTTGTGTACAACTCAACCCTAGTAACGATAAACTTGTTAGCCATAGTGATATTTATGGTCATACTTCTGGCCTACCGCAGCGTAATAGGTGCTAACAAGTCAAACAACTACGCGCCTTCGGCGCCCGACAGCTAAAAACGTGGCTTCGCCACAGCGCTGCCGGTTATTGAGGCGTAAGTAAAATGAAAGCAATAATACCTCTACTTTTTGCGCTTATCAATTTTCAGGCGTTTGCCGCTGAGGAGTCAAGAGTTTCCTCAATCGGCTACGGCTCTGTCGAGGAGGCTCTTAGCTCACTCAGGAACAATCCCGACGCCTCGATTCGAGTTGAACAAGAATGGACAATCGTTCAGGTTAAAGAGGAAAACGAAACGTCTATTTGGTCGTTTTCACCCTCTTCCCATTCGGCTTACCCGGCTGCTATTAAAAGAACCGTATTTGAGAAGGATGGTGCGATATAAATAGACATGAACGCCTTATGTCAAGCGGACAAGAAGGAGTGCGACCTCCTCATTGAGCAGTTTAAACAGTTGAATCAGCGTGTTCGAGCTCAAATGAATGGCGGTGCATAACCAGGCGTACCAGTACGCCGCCGCAGGCGGCAGCAGGACGCATAGTTAGGGTGTCTATTGTTTGTGGGCAACACCACACCCAAGTTCCCCAAGAAAAGTAGACACCTTTTATGATTTGATAAGTCACTGTTGAAGTGTTCGAAATGGACGTAGCTCAAACCTTAATTGATTTTGAAATGGAGCTGGTAAGTCCTTCGGCGAGAGCGAGCGTTGAGCGCATAAATGAGCTCCTTGCCGATGGATTTGAAGAGTTTGGTAGCTCGGGGAGAGTTATTACCAAGACCGATGTTCTGAAGGTTGATGGCCCTCTTCCAGCGTACGAGCTCAGTGATTTTTCGGTCGAAATACTTGGAGAGAGCGGCGCTGGTGAAATACCGTGCCAGCACTCTTGGTCATAACTCGTACAGGAGTTCCGTTTGGGTAAAATACGGAAATGGGTGGAGAATGCTTCACCATCAATCTACGGTGGTGCCAAGTGACGTTTAACCAATCGCAGCACTATGATCTTGCACCGTTATGGCTTTTGATCGTAGTGGCCGCCGATGGCGAAAACATAGACATAGTGATCGTCAAACGTGTAGATGACCCGATCCTTTTGGGAGAGTCGGCGGGACCAGAGGCCGGAAAGGTTGTGCTTTAATTGTTCAGGCTTTCCAGGACCTGTTGCCGGGTCGGCACGAAGCATCTCTTTCAGTAGCTTACAAAGTGCTTTGTGCAGCTTCTTGTCCTTTTCTCGAAGCTGCTCATAAGTAGCCCAAGTACTGCCTTCAAAGACGAGTGATCTCATTGATTTCCTCTTCCTTGGGAGTATATCCAGTGCCTTGGGCATGGGTAGCTGCAGACTCTGCCAATTGGCGCATCAGGCTGCTATTCTGAAGCACATACAGGGTTTCTTGCTCTCGCTCCCAGTCGTCGGCGCTCATTACCACGAACGCTTCGCCGGACCGACGAGTTACTTTCAGTGGGGTGTGGTTGCTAACGGCTTGTTCTACAAAGGTTTTTAGGTTGTCTCTGAACCTGTTTACACTGACAGAGTCCATATGGTGTGCCTCAAATGTACGGAAACACCGTACATATTAGTGGAGGGGCCATAATAAATCAATGATGTTCGCCGCAGCAGGCTGTGGCCGTACACTCCCTCCAGGAGTCGGAGCGCCTGTTCCAGAAGCTGTTCGCCAAAGGTTTCGCTGGCTTGGCAGGCCGGTTTTGAAACAGGGTCCGAAGCAGACCGGAAAATTTGAGCCGGATGGGGCGTCACGCCTGGATAGCATTGACGCCCCCAATCGTTCAGGGTAGTTTTGGTCAGCTGGACAAAAACCGGGCTGTTTGGGTCCGCTTTTAGGATATATTCGATAAATTACTAAGGAGAAAGGAGCATGAAACCTGCCCACCTCACCGGAATCAGGCCGGTTATATTTTTTGTGGTTATCGCCTTGCTACTTGGTGGCTGCCTCGGCAACGCCCAAGACGACCGCAGTGCGCGGGCGTCATCGGCGGAAATCGAAAAGGTCACCACCGTTGAAGGCATCACTGAGTATCGGCTGGACAATGGCCTGCAGGTACTGCTCTTTCCGGACCCCACCAAAGAGAACATTACTGTCAATGTGACCTATCACGTGGGCTCCAAGCACGAGAACTACGGTGAAACCGGCATGGCGCATCTGCTGGAGCACCTGTTGTTCAAAGGGTCCACCAATCACCCTGATATTACCGACGAGATCAGCGAGCGTGGGGCCAAGGCGAACGGCACTACCTGGCTGGATCGTACCAACTATTACGAGACGTTCAGCGCTACCGAGGACAATCTCGATTGGGCGCTGTCCATGGAAGCCGACCGGATGGTCAACTCCTTCATCAGCGGTGAGGATCTCGAGTCGGAGATGACGGTGGTGTATAACGAGCTGGAGCGCGGCGAGAACCACCCTTTCCAGAACACCATGCAGAAGCTGCGCTCGGCGGCCTTCATGTGGCACAACTACGGCAACAGCACCATCGGCGCACCCTCGGATCTGGAAAATGTGTCCATCGAGAAGCTGCGCGATTTTTACGAGATGTACTACCAGCCGGATAACGCCACGCTGATTGTCGCCGGCCAAATCGACGTGGACGAGACGCTGGCGAAGATTAAAGAGCATTTCGGCGCCATCCCCGAACCCGAGCGGGAAATGCCGGAGTTGTACACCAGTGAGCCCGCGACAGATGGCGAGCGGGTGGTCACGGTTCGCCGCGTGGGAGATATAAAGCTGGCTCTGGCGGGCTACCATACGCCCATGGCGTCGCACCCGGATGCGGCGGCGCTTTCGGTCCTGGCCAACATCCTGGGCGATCAGCCCAGAGGGCGCCTGCACGAGGCGTTGGTGGAGTCCGGCACGGCTTCGCAGGCGGGCGCCTGGAACGATATGAAAGCCGACTCCAGTATGCTGATGGCCTACGCGGTGCTCAATACCGACCAGGAGCTGCCAGCCGCCGAACACGCTTTGCTGGCCGAGCTAGAGGGTTTTGAGGAAACGCCCGTTACCCAGCAAGAGCTGGATCGGGCCAAGCGCAGCATCCTCAACGGGTTTGAAAAGAGCATGGAAGATACCGAGTCCATCGCGATACAGTTGAGTGACTGGCTCACCCATGGTGACTGGCGCCTGCGCTTTCTGCATCGCGACCGCGTTGAAGCGGTGACCGTCGAAGATATTCAGCGAGTGGCCGGTCGATATATTCAACGCAATAACCGCACACTGGGGCGCTTCATTCCCACTGAAGAGCCCGAGCGGGTCGAGTTGCCCGAAGTGGACAGCATCGCGGCCATGCTCGATGGCTATACCGGGCGCGAAGGTATTGCCCAGGGCGAGGCGTTTGACCCTTCGTTCGAAAACATTGCCGCACATACCGAGTTTTTTACCATCGGCGATGGCATCCAGGTGGCGGCCCTGTCCAAGAAAACCCGTGGTGAGAGCGTGCGGGTGAACATTCAGTTCAACTACGGCAGTCTGGAGAGCCTCAGGGGCAAGGCACGCTACGCCTCCCTGGTGGGCGAGATGCTCAGTCGGGGCACGGAAGAGTACAGTCGCGAAGCCATGAAGAACGCGTTTGATGAAATCAAGAGCTTCGGTGGCTTTGGCGCCAACACCGGCGGCGGCTGGGCGTGGCTGGACAGCGATCGGGAGAATCTGGTGGCAGCGCTTGCGATTGTCGCCGAGGCCCTGAAGAACCCGACCTTCCCGCAAGCGGAACTGGATCAACTGCTGAAAGAGACGCAGACCAACATCGAGTACGCCATGAGCCAGCCCCAGGCGCGGGCCAGCAACCTCGGTTCGCGCCGGTTGACCCCGGTAGATGAAGACCATCCGAACTATGTGCGCACATTTGAGGAGCAACTTGCCGTGCTCAAAGGCGTTGACCGCCAGGATCTGGTCGACTACCACCAGGAGTTTTTCGGCGCCGATGACATGCTGGTGACTCTGGTGGGCGATTTTGATCGCGACAGCGTGGTCGCCGCCCTGGAGCAACATTTCGGAAACTGGAAGACCGGCAAGACGTTCGAGCCCATCGTGCTGGACTACGAGCCCATTGACACCACGCCGGAAGTCATCGATACCCCGGACAAGGAAAACGGAGCCTTCTTCGCCATCAATCTCTATGAAGTGGATGCCTACGATGACGATATGCCTCAGCTGGTGCTGGGCAATTACATCTTCGGGGGTGGCTTCATCAACAGCCGACTGGCGACCCGCCTGCGTCAGGAGGAGGGCTGGAGTTATGGAGCTGGCTCGTCGCTCCAGCCGGGGCGTTTTTCACCGCGTTCGGTGTTCTGGGGCTGGGCCATCGGTGCTCCGCAGAACCTGGACAAGATCGAGAATGGCTTCAAGGAAGAGCTTCAGATTCTGCTGGATGAGGGCTTTACCGAGGAAGAAATCGAGCGGGGTATCTCGGGCCTGCTGCAAAGCCGCAAGGTGGCGCGCGCCGACGACGAGCAGCTCGCCCAGATGATCAACCAGATCATGTTCCATGATGAGACCCTGGAGCAGCGCCAGCAGTTCGAGGAGGACCTGGCCAGCAGCAGCGGCGAGGAGGTGCTGGAAGCGATGAAAGAGTACTTCACGCCTGATAACATGCTCTACATCAAGGCGGGCGACATGGCCAAGGCCGCCGAGAAAGCGGCCGAAGCCAATGACGCTCAGTAACCTGTGGTGATGAGGTGAGGTGCCCGGCCGATCATGAGTGATTGCTGTAGTGATAGCGGTGCGGTGGATGCGCTGCGAGTCAAACAGCGGGGAACGCTGAGAGTTGTACTGGCCGTCAATGCCCTGATGTTTGTGGCGATTGCGGCCGCGGCGCTGTATGGCAAGTCCACCGCGTTGCTGGCCGACAGCCTGGACAACCTGGGAGATGCGCTGACCTACGGGCTGAGCCTGTACGCTGTCGCCAGAGGGAGCGGGGTAAAAGCCAAGGTGGCCCTGTTCAAGGGAGCCCTGATTTTCCTGGCCGCCTGCGTCGTGATGGCTCAGGTGGTTTACCGGGTGTTCGTTCCCAGCGTTCCGGTGTTCGAGGTCATGGGCGCCTTCAGTCTTTTCGGGCTTGCCGCCAACTCCCTGTGTCTGTTCCTGCTCTGGCGGCATCGCCACGAAGACATCAACATGAGCTCGGTGTGGGAGTGTTCCCGAAACGACATTGCGGCGAACCTTTCGGTTTTCGTTGCCGCCGGTGCGGTCTGGTTGACGGGATCGGGATGGCCGGACATTGCGGTGGCGCTCTGTCTGGTGTGGCTCCTGTTACGTTCGGCGATTCGTGTGATCAGATCCGCGTTGAAGGAGCTTCGCTCGGGGGCAGTCTAAACGGGGAGGGGGAGCCCGGAGGACGCGTTGGAGCGTCCCCCGGAAGGTTGTTCAGGCGGCTCGATAGTTTTCCAGGGCTTCCAGAATTTTGGGTTCTGCAGCACAGATAAAATCGATGAATTCTCCGACGCCGATTTCGGCATCATCACGGCTGTCAAAGGGGCCGATGTCGACGCCCTCACGAGTGGTGTAATACCAGTAGCCGTCCTTCTTCAGAAACCGGCCGCTGCGCTCGGGTACGCTGCCGCGCTCACCGGCGCGATTGGGCTTTTCGGTTTTCTCTGTGTTCATAATGCGGTACCTACGGTAATGATCGCTAGTCTCCGACGGATATCGGAGGCGAATTCCTTGATCGACAAGTGCACTCCCGTTTCGTCAGCGCCCTGACAAAGCGTTTCACGCACACCAATGCCTATTTATAGTGCAATACTACGGGAATAGCAAATGTTGATTCAGGCGAACGCCGTCTGAGTCCGAATGGGTGTCGGGTAACCCGATATCGATCCAGGAGCGGATGGCGGTAGGCCGGGGCTCCTGCTCTGGCTGGTGCCATAGCGACTGAGGGGGCGCCAGGCAGCTGCCCGAGGTGTGGGGCCGGCTCCCGGGCTGGTCGTGCAGCAGCCTGGAGACCGGCACCAACTCGACACCGGCCCGTTTGAGCGCGGGCTCAATGTGTTCCAGCACGGCCAGTGTTTCCGGGTAGGGGTGGCCAATGGCAATGGCGTAACCGCGCTCGCGCGCCAGCTCGATGGCTTCGGCCAGCTGGCGGGCGATCTGCTCCGAGTCGCGCTCGTGGTCCAGGAACACATCCCGTTGCAGGCTGGGGATCTGGTAGCGCTGGGCGGTTTCCAGGGCCCGGCTGTCGGCCGTGGTGCGGCTGTCAATGAAGTAAAACCCCCGCTCGCCCAGGCGCTCCATGAGCCAGCCCATGGGGCGCGTCTCCTGGGTGAGCTGGCTGCCCATGTGGTTGTTCAGGCCCCTGGCTTCGGGAATGGCCTCAAGGTTGTAGTCGAGCGTGGCCATGAAGTCGCGGTGGGTCATTTCGCCGCTCAGGGCACCGCCATCCAGCGGCAGGTTCCGGGTGTTGCTCATGGGGTTGTGGAGCATGACTTCCCGGCCCCGTTCGTTTGCCAGGCGGGCGAGACGAGGCCCGTAGGGAGCCTGGGGCAGAATCGCAAAGGTGAATTCCCCCGGCAGTTGCAGGCTGCGCTCGCCCAGGGTGGCGCTGTAGCCGATGTCATCGATGATGATGGCGAGCTGGCCCGCCCAGAGGGCGGGGGGCAGGCAGCCCAGCCAGAGAAACAACAGAAACTGGCGCAGGGGCGGCCGCATGGTAATCGGCCTACTCCTGTTCCGGCTGACTGTCGGTCTCGGGCATCTCATCCGCCGTTGTGCTGTCGGCCGATTCCGGGGGCAGGCGCGTGGTCAGGGCGGCATTCTGGCGCTGTTTGAAAATGTGCAGTCCCTTGAGCAGGTTGAGCGCTTCGTGCAACTGGTTGTCTTTGGAGAGCAGCTTTTCCCCTTCGCTGCGTTCGGCTTCGCGGGTTTTGCTGTTGCTCTCCTCTCCGCCATTGGTGTTGCCCAGATGGCCGGACAGGTCGGCCTCGGTGGTGCGGCCGGGGGATTTGATGGCGGTCACGTTGGCGCGCTCCACGATCACATCCGGGACAATGCCCTGGGCCTGGATCGAGCGGCCGTTAGGGGTATAGTAGAGCGCGGTGGTGAGTTTGATGGCGCGCGTATCGGTGATCGGGACGACCGTCTGTACCGAGCCTTTACCAAAGCTGCGCGTGCCCAGAATGACCGCCCGCCCCTGGTCCTGGAGCGCACCGGCCACAATCTCGGAGGCGGAAGCCGAGCCGTCGTTGATCAGTACCACCATGGGAAGGTCTTTCGCCACCTGCCCCGGGTTGGCGTGGTAACGCATATCGCTGTTTTCCAGCCGGCCCTCGGTGTAGACCACCAGGCCTTCATCCAGAAAGGCGTCCGCCACTTCCACCGACGCCTGCAGCACGCCGCCCGGGTTGTTGCGCAAATCCAGCACTATGCCCTTGGTATCGGGGTGCTCATCTCTGAACTCTTTGAGCTGCTTGACCATATCCTCGCCGGTGCCCACCTGGAACTGGGCGATGCGCACGTAGGCGTAATCATTGTCGAGGGCGCGCACGCGTACGCTTTCCACCCGGATGACGTCACGGATCAGGGTGATCTCGATGGGCTTTTCCATCCCCTCGCGCACGATGGTCAGCTCCAGCTCGCTGTCTTTGGGACCGCGCATGATCTCGACCGCTTCGCTCAGGTCCATGCCCTTCACCGGCTTGTTGTCCAGGCGAATGATCAGGTCGCCCGCCTCAATGCCGGCGCGCTCGGCCGGTGTGCCGTCGATGGGGGAAATGACTTTGACAAAACCGTCTTCCATACCCACTTCAATGCCAATACCGCCGAATTCGCCGGAGGTGTTTACCTGCAGGTCTTCAAACGACTTTTCATCCAGGTAGGACGAGTGCGGGTCCAGCTCGGCAATCATGCCCTTGATGGCGTATTCCAACAGGGTCGAGTCGCTCAGCTCTTCCACATAGCTGTTGCGTATATGGTCGTACACCCGGGTGAAGGTACGCAGATCCTCCAGCGGCAGCAGGCCCTTTTCGTCGGGCCCAGCGTCGGCCCCGGCGTCAGAGCCGGAGGCGTCCTGAGCCTGGGCCAGAGGGACCAGGGCAATCAGCAGTAGCACGGCGAGGGCCGAGCGTTTGAGGTCAGCGTAAAACATCCAGATCTCCTGAGCGGTCAAGCTTGGATAGTATTCGGTTTCCGGGTCGCAGGGCAGTACCCCTGAGACCGCTAAAATGGCGCATAATTCACTGTTGTGCGGTCCGTCAGGCGCTCGCCAGCCAGGGCATGGGATTGGTCGGTTTGCCCCGGTGGCGGACTTCAAAATACAGCCCCGCTTGAGCCTGGCCGCCGGTATCGCCCACGCTGGCAATGGTTTCGCCGGCGCTCACCCACTCGCCGGTTTCCTTGTACAGGCTCTGGTTGTGCGCGTAAAGCGTCATGTAGCCCTCGCCGTGATCCACAATCAGCAGCAGGCCATGACCGCGGAAATAATCCGAAAATACCACGCGCCCGTGGTGAACGGCCAGCACGGGGGCCCCCGCCGAGGCGCCGATGATGATGCCATTGCGGGTGAGTTTTCCGTCCAGCTGGCTGCTGCCGAAGCCGTGGCGCAGGGCGCCGTCGGCGGGCCAGGGCATCTGCCCCTTGCGTTCGCTGAACGGTTGGTCGTCGCCGGGGAGCTCCATATCGGCCACGGCGGTCGCCATTTCATCCAGCAGCGCCTGCAACCGCTCCCGGTCCTTCTGCACGTCATTGAGCTCCTGGTCTGTGCTGCGGATGCGCTGGTTCAGGGCCGCCAGGGTCTGCTGGCGATCGGCCTGGCGTGCACTGAGGCGCTCGTGCTGGCGTTTCAACTGGTCCCGGTTCTGTTTGAGCTGGGCCGTGGTCTCCTTGATTTCGGGCTCAATCCGGTCGAGCTCCGCCAGGGTGTCCAGGTAGCGCTCGATTTTATCGGTGCGCGCTTCCAGCCAGTAGTCATAATAGCGCAGCAGGCGCGAAACCCGCTCGGGGGCCTCCTGGTTGAGCAGCAGCTTGATCTGGCTCTGCCGCCCCAGTTGGTACGCGGCCCGCACTTGGCGGGCCACTTCGGCTTGCTGTTCCTCTCGGGAGTGCTGTAGCTGCGCACGCTCGGTTTCGAGGGTTTCGAGTCGGTTGCTCTGTTGCTCGAGCTCTTTTTCGATTTCCTCGATTTGGCGCAGCATGTCGCCGATATCGGATTCCGATTCCTCCAGCTCCTCTTTGAGCTCATCGCGCGTGCCCTGCGTTTTTTTAAGCTCGCGCTGCAGTTCCTGGATGGTCTCCTGGAGTTGCTCCATGCGCGCTTCGTACTCGGCCTGGTCGTCGCCCTGCGCCGCCGGGGCCCAAGTGAACCCCACGGCCAGCGAAAGCAGCAGAGCAAGCAGAGGCCCGATTGAGTGTCGGCTGGTATCCATAGGTGGAAGTGGCCTGGCGGTGTTGGGGGGCGGCCGGGCCGCCCCGTGACGTTATTATGACTCTGGGACTATGATCTGGCGCTATGACTCCAGGGCAATCAGGTTGCGACCGGTCATTTCCTTGGGTTGCGGAATGTCCATCAGGTGCAACATGGTCGGCGCCAGATCGGCCAATGAACCGCCGTCGGCGATGGTGCCCTTGCGCGAGCTGACGTACACCAGCGGCACCGGCAGGGTGGAGTGCTGGGTGCTGACCTGACCGGACTCCGGGTCGTACATCTCTTCCACGTTGCCGTGGTCGGCGGTAATCAGCGCTTCGCCGCCCACTTTCTCGGTCGCTTCCAGCACCCGACCCAGGCACTCGTCCACCGCCTCAACGGCCTTGACCGCAGCTTCGAAAATGCCGGAGTGGCCCACCATGTCGCCATTGGCGTAGTTGCAGATGATGGCGTCGTACTTGCCCGACTCGATGGCGCCGACCAGCTTGTCAGTCACTTCCGGGGCGCTCATCTCCGGCTGCAGGTCGTAGGTGGCGACGTTGGGGGAGGGCACCAGAATGCGGTCCTCGCCCTCGAACTCGGCCTCTTTACCGCCATTGAAGAAGAAGGTCACGTGGGCGTACTTCTCGGTCTCGGCGATGCGCAGCTGGGTTTTGCCCTGCTTGGACAGGTAGTCGCCGAAAGAGTTGACCAGATCAACCGGCGGGAAGGCGGTGTTGGCGTCGATGTTGTCGGCGTACTCGGTGGTCATGACAAAGTCGGCCAGCTTGGGGAAGTGCTTGCGCTGGAAGCCGTCAAAGTTCGGGTCCACCAGAGCGCGGGTGATCTGCCGGGCGCGGTCCGGCCGAAAGTTCATGAAAATGCCCACGTCGCCGTCTTCCATGGCAATCGGCCGCTCGCCGTCACCGACAATCACGGTGGCTTTGACGAACTCGTCGTTTTCATCGTTCTCGTAGGCGGCGGCGAGACCCTCGACCGCAGTCTTGGCGGACCGCTCGGCCTGGCCCGAGGCCATGGCGTTATAGGCCTGCTCCACCCGGTCCCAGCGGTTGTCCCGGTCCATGGCGAAGTAGCGGCCACAGATGCTGGCCACCCGGCCCACGCCCAGCTCTTTGAGCAGCTTCTCGGCTTTTTCCAGCGAGGGCTTGGCGCTGCGCGGTGAAGTATCCCGGCCATCCAGGAAGGCGTGCAGGTAGACTTTTTTGGCCCCGCGTTTGGCGGCCATTTCGAGCATGGCGTAGATGTGGTCCTGGTGGCTGTGAACGCCCCCCTCGGACAGCAGGCCCATGACGTGCACGGCCTTGTCGGCTTTGACGGCCTTGTCGATGGCGGCGGTGTAGGCGGGGTTCTCGTAAAAATCGCCGTCTTCGATGGCCTTATTGATGCGGGTGAAGTTCTGGTACACCACGCGCCCGGCCCCGATGGTCATATGACCCACTTCACTGTTGCCCATCTGCCCTTCGGGCAGGCCGACCGCCATGCCAGAGGTGGCGATGAGGTTTTTCGGGCGTTCGCTCCAGAGGCGATCCCAGATCGGCGTGTTGGCACTGTAGACGGCGTTGTGCTCGGTTTTTTCCGAGTAACCGTAGCCATCCAGGACAATCAGGACGAGGGGCTTTTTAGTGGCGGTCATATGCGCTTCACTTCTCCGGGTGGTGTTGTGAATTGAGCGCCGTTGGGCGCAAAACCGCTATTCTAACGCGTTACCGAGGGTAACTCTACGTCCATGCATCGTCATGGGGGCGTTATCGGGGCGTCTGGAGGCGATTGTCAGGCCGTGTCGGCGTCGTTTTGTGCGTCATCGGCCGCCGCCGGCTGAGAAATCGTGCCTCTATGGTGTATACTGCGGCGCGCTCCGCGTCCCGGGTTTTCGGGGCGCGGCCAAACCCCCTGTTCCGAGTTGAGGAAGGCTGAGACGTGGAATTTTTTGTGTTTGTCAGCCAGGAGTGGCTCCTGGTTACTACGCTGTTTGTGCTGATGGCCGTATACGCCTGGCGCGAGCGAATCAAAAACGGCCGCCCGATTCCCGCTTTTGAGGTCACCCGGATGCTCAATAATGAGGAAGCGGTGCTGCTCGATGTGCGCGAGGCGGCCGAATTCAAGGGCGGGCATATCTCCGGTGCGATCAACGTGCCTTACAAGAAGGTCGAGGCCGAGGCGGAAAAGGTGTTGGAGCCCTACCGCGAGAAGGTTATCGTGGTGGCCGACAAATACGGTCAGCACGCCGGGGCGGCGGGCCGCACTCTGGGAGCCAAGGGCTTTGACGTGCGCCGACTGGCCGGCGGTGTGACCGACTGGCAGGCCAAAGGCATGCCCCTGGTCAAGTAACGGGCCGATTCAAGTAACAGGCCAATGGCCGGGAACGAGATTTATGTCCAAAGTAGTCATGTACACAACGGCGGTTTGTCCCTTCTGCGTCAACGCCAAGCAGCTGCTCAAGAGCAAAGGGGTGGCCTTTGAGGAGGTTCGCGTTGACCGCGAACCCAAACTGCGCGAGCGCATGATGGCCGAGAGCGGTCAGCGCACGGTGCCGCAGATCTGGGTGGGTGAGACCCATGTGGGTGGCTTTACCGACCTCTGGGCACTGGACAAAAGTGGCAAGCTCGACGACCTGCTCGGGCTGTCATAATCCAACAACAATCAAACATCGATACAATCACGGTAAAACACTATGGCTGACGACACACAAAACCAGGAAACAACCCAGGCTAACGGAGCGGAAGGCGCGCAGCCGACCCAGCAGAAGGGCCTGCAGATCAAGCGTATCTACCTGAAGGACCTGTCCTTTGAAACCCCAATGGGAGTGGATGCGTTCAGTCGCGCCTGGAAGCCGAAAATCGATCAGGAGCTCAATGTTCAGGTCAGCAACCTGGAAGACAACCACTACGAAGTGGTGCTGCTGATGACCATCACCGCCACCATGGAGGGCAAAGTGGTCTTTCTGGTCGAGGTGAAGCAGGCCGGTCTGTTCGCCATCAACGGGCTGGAGAAGGCGCAGTTGAGCCAGGTGATCAACACCACCTGCCCCCAGATTCTGTTCCCCTATACGCGCGAAGTGATCGATTCCACCCTGACTCGTGGCGCTTTCCCGCCGCTGATGCTGCCGCCCATCAACTTTGATGCGGTGTTTGCCCAGGCGGTTCAGCAGGTGCAGAAGAAGAACGACTCCGCGCAATCGGCTGACGTCGAATCCTCTTCTGACGCTTAACGGCCAGCCGCCAGTGGCTGGGCGCCCGGGCTGAGGGCGACATGGGTTCCGCGTAGGGGCCCGTCGCCCTCCAGCTCGACCAGGCTGTAATCGGGGTAGGCTTCACGCACGGTAACGCGCGCATCGCTCTGGATAAGGTGGGCGCTGTACTGACGGTATTCACCCTGCACCGCCCGCTTTGCCACCCGGTAGAGGGGCAGCCGGTCCCCCGGATGCAAGCCCTGCTCGACGCCCGCGTGCAGAATCAGCGGTTGCCCCGGTCGAGCGGCTTCCAGGCGGGCCGCCAGTGGCACGCAGCGAATGGCCTCGTTCAGCTCCGCACCGACCTCCTCCATCAGTGCCTGAATCTTCTCGCCGTAGTCGGTCTCCCAGAATCCGGGGGTGCCAAATGCCGTGCGCTCGGCCCGCTTCGGGTTCCAGATGCCCCGCCGATGAAATTGCTGCGTGTACACCGGCTCGCCGGTCAGGCCGTCCAACAGCGACAATTCCAGAACAAAATCCCGCTGCCGGGTGTCCCAGTCCGGGTTGAGCCTGAGGCCACCGACCAGCGCGTTGCGGCCACGGTTGAGCAGCCCCGGCGCCAGGGCGGCGCGGTCCTGAGCCAGGGCCAGCTCCACCAGTTCTCCGGTCAGTACCAGTTGAGCGTTGCTGCGGTGGGCCAGCTGGCGCACCTGCTGGGCGCGCCGGGTGGGGTTGTCGGCGGCGCGCGGCAGAGCCTGCCCGATTTTCTGCAGGCCGGCCAGCTGGCCCGAGCCGGCCAACTGCTCTCCCAGCATCCGGGGTAAATGCTGCTCGGCGCCATGCAGGCGACCGGCGTTGGACGAGGCCGGTGTACGCCGGGGAAAGGCGGTGATCAGCAGGGATTTTCGGTAGTGCCGGGCCGAGGCGGGGCACAGGGGGGCGCTGCCGGCGGGCGCCGCCGAGTCGGCCCCGAGTGCAGCGGATTCGCCCGTTTCGGGGTTGGCGTCGTCAGTTTCACTGGTATCCTCTTGCCGGCTCCAGGGTAAGGTCCAGGGCGTGGGCTCCACACGCCCGGTCTGGCCCTGGGGGTGCTCCCCCAAATGCGGCAGGCTCGGGCCCGCCACGACCGGGAGGGCCAGCAGGCACAGGGCGGCAGTCATCGCCCTCAACGCCGATGAGCGCGCGGGCGCAGGGTGTTGCGGCGGGTGGCGGTCACGAGTCAAAGCGCAATCTCCAGCGGTGGTTAACAGACACGAAATACATTAGGGTAAAGCTCTGATCAAAGCCGGGCTTACCGGGAGAGATATCGGCCGGGGCGGCAGAAGCTTGAAGCCCCAGTCGGACTCAAACAACAGGAGGGAGCGATGCTCCAGCAAACAACACGAGCCGCCCAGTGGCTGATGGGGGCCGGGCTTGCCGTCGCGCTCATGGGATGCAGCACCGGTCGGCATTTTGCGTCACTGGATGAAACCCTGAGTATTGAAGTGCTGCCCAATACCAGCAAGCTGTTTGTTTACCGTTTGAGTTCACCGGATGATCGGCGTCGCAATCTGGTGGAGGTTTACCGCTCGCCGGGAGAGGCCAGGCAACATCGCACCACGGAACCACTGGGGGATCGCGCCCATCGCTACCTGCGCCGCAATACCGAGCGTGCGCTGGAGCTGACAGGATACTGCCGGGAGGGTTTTCTGGAGCTGGATTATCGGCTGTCCCACGAACAGATGTGGCTGCGCGGTGAGTGCCGCGAAGGGGCCACAGACGCCGATATTGATCGTTTTGCGGAACAAAACGAGCTGAAAATTCCCGAACCCGACAAATAACCCTCGCACTGTCGTACAATGCCGCCGCCAAGAGGCGCCCGCATGCATCGCCTTTGCTTACCCCTATGCCTTACCCCCTATGGAAATGCCCGTTATGACCCTGCCCGTATTGATGTTGAAGAAAAACGCCGACCGCCGCCTGAAGCGCGGCCACCTCTGGGTTTACAGTAATGAGGTGGATGTGGCGCGCACGCCGCTCAAGCCATTTGAGCCGGGCACGGCGGTGGATGTCCAGACCACGTCCGGGAAAAGTATGGGCATTGCCCTGATGAGCCCCGGTGGACTGATCTGTGCGCGTCTTGTCAGCCGCGATCTGGCGTTGCCGCTCGACAAATCCCTGTTTGTGCACCGCATCAATCAGGCGCTGGGGCTGCGCGATGGCTACTTCCCCGGCCCCTATTATCGGCTGATTTACGGCGATGCCGACCTGCTGCCCGGGCTGGTGGTGGATCGTTTCGGTGACTACCTGGTGGTGCAGATTGCCAGTGCCGGCATGGAGGCGCTGAAAGCCGAGATCATCGAAGCGCTGGTACAGTGCCTCAACCCCAAAGGGATCCTGCTCGACAACGATCACGGCGCGCGCGACATGGAGTTCCTTCCGCGCTACCAGGAGGTCGCGTTTGGCGAGCTGCCCGAGTCGGTGGAGTTGGTCGAGAACGACACCCGCTTCCAGATTCCGCTGGGCAGCGGCCAGAAAACCGGCTGGTTTTACGATCACCGCGATAACCGTGCCCGCCTGCAGAACTGGTGCGAGGGTAAGCGGGTACTGGATGTGTTTTCCTACGTGGGCGGCTGGGGCATACAGGCCGCTCGTGCCGGCGCCTCGGAGGTGACCTGCCTGGATGCGTCCGAGCAGGCGCTCGAATGGGCCACCGTCAACGCCGAGCTCAACGGCGTGGCCGATCGGGTGCAGGTCATGCAGGGCAAGGCGCTGTCACGCCTGAAAGAGTTGGTGGCCGCGGGTGAGACGTACGATGTGGTCGTGCTCGACCCTCCCGCCTTTATTAAAAAGCGCAAGGACCAGCGTGCGGGTGAGTCCGCCTATCGGCACATCAACGAGCTGGCCATGCGTCTGCTGGGCAAGGACGGTCTGCTGGTGTCTGCCTCCTGCTCCATGCACCTGGGGCGCGATACGCTGAACGACATGCTGCGCGGTGCCGGAAGGCACCTGAACCGTCACGTCCAGATCATCGCCCAGGGTGGGCAGGGAGCGGACCATCCGGTGCATCCCGCGATTCCCGAAACCGACTATCTCAAAGCCGTGTTCGCGCGGGTCTATTTGCCCTGACGGGCCTTGGGCGGGATCGCCACCGGGTAAAAGCCCGGTGGCTCCAGCCGCTTAAGAAGCCTTCCATTCAAAAGACTTGAACGGCTCGTCGACAGGTGTCTTCGCAATGTGGTTGATGTAGTTGCTCATCACCTTCTGGGAGACGGTCAGAATCACTTCCAGTACCTGACGGTGGCCGTAACCCGCCTCGTAAAACGCGTTCAGCTCCTTCTCACTGACATTCCCCCGGTCACGCACCACGCCCAGGGTGAAGTTGCGCAGTGCCTCCAGCTTGTCGTCCGGCAGCGGCGTTTTGTCGCGCAGGGCGTTATCGATGTCCTCAGACACCTTCATTGACCGGGCGATGCCGCTGTGGGCGGGTACACAATAGTGGCACTGGTTTTCCACGTTGATGGTCTGCCAGACCACGGTCTTCTCGTCGTTGTTCAGGCTCGAGTTCAGTACCAGCTCGTGCAGCTTCTGGTAGCCCTCCAGGGTGCCCGGAGCTTCGGCCATCACCGCGTGCAGATTGGGGATCATGCCAAAATCGTCCAGCGACTTTTTCAGCAGGGGTTTGGACTCTTCGGGTGCGCTGTCGACATCGTGCAATTTGAAATCGTTCATGGAATCCTCCGTTTTTGAGTGAATGCTCAAGTACAGTTCCACTCTAGTTGTTATTGAGTGATTGTTCAAGTATATTTCTCTCAGTGCCACTCATCTTTCAATGTCGCAGAGGTTTTTCATGCCACGTGCCCCGAAATACGACCGGCAGGAAGCGCTCGACCAGGCAGTCCGGCTGTTCTGGGCCCGCGGCTACCATGCCACCTCGCTCAAACACCTGGAGCAGTCGCTCAATATGCGACCCGGGAGCCTGTACGCGGCTTTCGGCAGCAAAGAGTCCCTGTTTCTGGAAGCGCTGGACCGTTACGCCGCCACCATGTTTCACGAGCTTCAGGGGCATATCGAACGGGAGCCCACAGCTCTGGACGCGCTCAAGGCGTTTCTGCGTGAGTTGGTGCTCGGGGGCACGGTCGGCACCGAGCCGCCCGCCAGAGCCTGCATGATCGTCAAGACGCTGCTCGAAGTCTCCGAGGACGATGAGCCTCTGCGTTCCAGGGTCAATGCATTGCTGGGCAGCATGGAGCTTGCCATCGAGCAGCTTCTCAAACGTGCAATTGCGCAGGGCGAGATTCGCCCCGACACGGACCCGGAGCGCCTGGCGAGAGTGGTGCAGGTGCAGATCATGGGCCTGCGCACCTACGCCCAGCGCGAGCTGAATGCCGGCATTCTGGAGCCGCTGCTGGCCGATGTGTTCAGCCTGCTGGACAGTTATCGACCGCTTCCATCCACCGCCTGAACGGAGAACACCATGGAACAACAGGCACGCCTGACCTGGTCCCTGCTATTGCTGCGCCTGGGGGTCTTCATTGTGATGTTGATGTGGACGCTGGATAAATTTGTCCAGCCGGAGCACTCCGCGCGGGTGTTCGAGGGCTTCTATGGCCTGGGAGGCTTTTCGACCGAGATTTTTTACGCTATCGGCGTGATAGAGCTGGCTCTGGTTCTGGCCTTCGTGGCCGGACTATGGAAGCGGATTACCTACGGGCTGGTGTTGTTGCTGCACGGGGTGTCGACCCTGTCCTCTTACAATCAATACCTGGATGCCTTCAACAACCTGCTGTTTTTTGCCGCCTGGCCCATGCTGGCCGCCTGCATTGCACTGTACCTGCTGCGCGATCTGGACACGCGTTGGACATTGGGCGCCGGATAATCTGATAAAAAATGTGCGCCCTCCTGTAAGAAAGTCCGCGCCGTGACGACTTGATAGAAAAGCGGCCACGGTGCGGATGCCAACCAACCGGTTCGTGCTATGGCAGATCACGTAACGAGGGGGAGTCGGTATGGGATTGCAAGCATGGTTTGGAGGGCGCCGGTTCAAGTGGCACGGGCAACCGGCAGGAGCCAACGACTACTGGGAGGACCTGCTGACCAGCCTGCTGTTGATGGCCTGGTTTGTCGAAGCGCGCGACCCCTACACAGGTGGACACCTCTGGCGAGTGTCCCGCTATGCACAGCTCATGGCACGGGTTGCAGGGCTCTCCGAGCAAGAGATTGCCCATGTCGGGTTGAGCGGTTTTCTGCATGACCTGGGGAAAATCGGAATTCCGGACGAGATTTTACGCAAGCCGGGGCTGCTGGATGACGAGGAGTTTGCAGTGATCAAAACCCACCCGGAGCAAGGTGCGCGCCTGCTATCGGGTCATCCACTGGCCGGCTGGGTCAAGTCTACCGTCTTGCTGCATCATGAACGCCCGGATGGTTCGGGCTATCCCAAAGGGTTGTCCGGGCAGGATATTCCGGACATGGCTCGAGTGGTCGGCGTGGCCGATGCCTTTGATGCCATGACCAGTGCGAGGCCCTATCGTCAGCCGATGCCGATTGAAGAGGCTCTGGATATTGTGCGGTGCGGGCGGGACGCTCAGTTTGATGCTCGCTGGGCGGATGTTCTGGCCAACCTGGTGGACAAGACAGACCTGCAGCATATTCAGGGGCACAGTGATGAAGGCATCCCGTTGCAGGAGTGCCCCATGTGTGGCCCGACGCTGGTGGTCATGCGTCATCATCGCAGCTCCGACCCGATCTATTGTCAGAGCTGTGCCGGCGAATTTCTGGTGCTCAAGGAGCACGGCTCCATTCAGGCGGTGGCGACAGGCAACCGGGGTAGCGCCGAGCAACTGGAGCCGGAAGCCGACGAGGCGCTGATCGCCGATGTGGTTCGAAAAACGGTTCAGAACCTGTCATTCATGCATGCCTGAGCGGCGTGCCAGTGGAATTGAGCATGGGTAAAATTTCTAATTGGTCATTCGGTCTGTGGCGTCACGCCTGGCGGGCGCCTGTGCCCCGTAATGCGTTGAAAGTGGCGCTGGTGGTGGGCGTGATCCTGAATCTTGTCAATCAGGGGGCGGCCTTTTCTGGAAACGAGCCCATTTCCTGGTTTCATGTGCTGTTGAACTTTCTGGTGCCCTATTGTGTTGCCTCCTATAGCGCGGCGCGGGTGCGCTATGCGGAAGAGTGCAGGATACCCGCCGATTCCTTTTCGACCGACAACGAGAATACGTCATGAACTCACTCCGGGAGTCCCACGATTTTTTCTGTGACGAACGCTACCTGATCGAGCTGCGAAAACAGATGCTGCGCTTTGCGCAGTTGCAGTTGTCGGACCCGGCGGCAGCGGAAGATGCGGTTCAGGAGGCGCTGGCCGGCGCGCTTAAAAATGCCAAATCCTTTGCCGGTTCCTCCGCCTTCAAAACCTGGGTGTTCGCCATTCTCAAGCACAAGATCACCGATCATTTTCGAAGCCAGAAGCACCTGATCAATGAGAGTAGCCTGGCCTACGACGACGATGAGTCGACGGAGCCGGGCGACCTGTTCAATGACAAGGGTTTCTGGCGCCCCGAGGAGCGTCCCGGCGTCTGGCCAGACCCCGATGCGGCCCTGGAAGACGGACACTTCTGGCGGGTTTTTGAGGCCTGTCTTGATCATTTGCCGGCCAAACAGGCCAGGGTGTTCATGATGAGGGAATTCATTGGGCTCACCACTGACGAAATCTGTGAGACGGTCACGCTAACCGTCAGTAATTTGCACGTGCTTTTGCATCGCGCCCGGCTCCGGCTGCGCGAATGTCTGGAGGACAACTGGTTCAAGAGGGCTCAACAGCTATGATGAACTGCCACCAAGCCACCCGTTTAATGTCCGAGTCCAAAGAGCGACCGCTCTCTGGAAGAGAGCGGATGTCGCTGCGTTTTCACACCATGATGTGTTCCGGTTGCCGCCGCTTTGATGGACAGCTGGACTTTCTGCGTCGCGCCTCACGCACCTACACAAAAAAGTCAGAGAGCGAACGGCACTCCGAAAACGATCGAAACGCCTGAGGCTTTTGAGCCGAGTCGTTCCGGTCCCCACTACCTAATTCATAACACACCACCGAGGAGTCAACATCATGTCAACCCTGAAAACTGTACTGGCGATGATCGGCCTGGCGTTTGCCGTCAACGCCGTGAGCGCGGATGTCGAGAAAACCTCTTTTACCGAAGAGCGCTTCAAATCGTTACAGGAACAGGAAAACACCCTGATTCTTCTGGATGTGCATGCCGAGTGGTGCCCCACCTGCGCGAAACAGGGTGAGGCATTGGCGGAATATCAGGCACAGAACCCTGAGGTGCCTCTGACCATACTCAATATTGATTTCGACGATCAGAAAAAGTGGGTAAAACACTTCAAGGCACCGCGGCAGTCCACTCTGATTCTTTACCGGGGCGAAGAGCGTCTATGGTTCAGTGTGGCGGAGACCCGCAAAGACGTTATTTTTGAAGCGCTCGACGAAGCGGCCGGGCAGGTCCAATGAGTCTGGAGCTTGCCGCTCTACCGCTGGCGCTTCTCGCCGGTGCGCTGAGCATACTGTCGCCTTGCGTCTGGCCACTGGTGCCCATTGTGATGGGCTCGGCGAGCGGGCAGAGCAAGTGGGGGCCCTATGCGCTGGCGCTGGGGCTCAGCCTGTCCTTTGCGCTGGCCGGAACTCTGTTGAGTTTTTTGCTGGTGAGTGCTGGCCTAGACCCGGAACTGTTCCGTTATGTGGCCGCATCGCTATTGATTCTGGTGGGGCTGTTGCTGGTGGTCAAACCGCTCGGGGACTGGATCAGTCTTCGCCTTTCAGTTCTGACCTCAAGGTTCAACCCCACAGGTGAGCCGCGCCACTGGTCGGGCCAGTTCGGGGTCGGCTTTCTGCTGGGCATTGTCTGGCTCCCCTGTGTCGGGCCCACGCTCGGGGCGGCCATCGCCCTGGCCTCCATGGGGCAGCAGATGTTCATGGCGTTTGTCACCATGCTGGTCTTCGGTATCGGCACGGCGGCGGTGCTACTGGGAGCGGGCCTGCTCTCCCGGCGAGTGTTGAGTCGCGCTGCTCCCGGGTTGGTAAACAGCGCCAGTCGCGGCAAGGTGCTGTTGGGCTGGATGTTATTGCTGCTGGGTATCATGGCGTTGACGGGTGTGGATAAAATGCTGGAAGCCTGGGCGTTGACCTGGTTGCCCGACTGGGCTGTGAGTCTATAAAACTGGAAATATACTAGCTGAACGCTTGATTGCCGTTTCATGTAAGAAACAGTGAGCCCCACCGACTGACCCCCATAATTTTGAAATCTCACCTGAAAAAGGAAATCGAGATGAATCATGTTATGGGTCTTTATCGTCGTCTGGAAAATGTACTGTCGGGCTTTCGTCACCTGGACGGACTGCCACCCCTGCTTCTGAGACTCTACCTGGCTCCCGTGATGCTTCAGGCTGGCTGGCAGAAACTCAGTAATTTTGAAAGTACGGCCGCCTGGTTTGGTAACCCGGACTGGGGGTTGGGGGTGCCCATGCCGGAGGTGATGGCCGGTCTGGCGGCGGGCACGGAATTTCTGGGTGGCATCCTGTTGATCGTCGGTTTTGCGGTCCGCTGGATCAGCCTTCCACTGATGTTCACTATGTTGGTGGCGGCCGTGACCGTACACTGGCAGAACGGCTGGCTGGCCATTGCCGATGCCGGCAGCTGGCTGGCGAATGAGCGGGTGCTCGAGGCTGCCGACCGCCTGGAGCGAGGCCGCGCCATATTGCAGGAAAACGGCAACTACGATTGGCTCACCGGTCGAGGCTCGTTCGTTATTCTGAACAACGGCATTGAATTTGCCGCCACCTATTTCATCATGCTGCTCAGCCTGTTGTTTACCGGTGCCGGGCGCTACGTCAGTGTCGACTATTGGGTGAAGCAATGGGCTCAACGTGAGGCCCTCAAGTAGGGTTGCGTCTGCGCGACTCAAACAGGGAATTACCGCCCAATGCCTTGGCGCTATGTTTCGCCTCGGCAAGCAGCTGAGCGACCTGATGATGGGTTTTGCAGCTTTCCGGGTTAGGGTTCACACACCCGATTGACAGCGTCAGGGGGCCAAAGCGCTGGCGTCTGCCCACTCTATCCAGGCTCCAGTAGTCGCTCTGCCCGGCGGGCATCAACGCTGATGCATCGTCCCGGAATTGAGCAAGGATGCGATGACAGCGGTCACGCCAGTCTTCGCTGCGAAACACCACAACAAAGTCGTCCCCACCGACATGGCCGATGAAATCGTGATTTTTGTCGGCCTGTTGCATCAGGATCTTGGCCAACATCAGAATGACATCGTCACCCAGGCCGTATCCAAAGGCGTCGTTGAACGGCTTGAACTGATTGATATCGCAGTAGGCGACCGTAAACGGTCTGGCGTCCAGAAGCAGCTGGTCAATCCACTCGTACAGCGGTACGTTGCCTGGCAGTTCGGTCAGCGGATTGCTGTGCCGGGCCAGGCGCATTTTCTCCTCGGTAATGCAGCGCAGCAAGCGTCCCACCCGAACGACGCCCACATACTTGCCCGCCCGCTCGACCAGAAGATCCACGCTCAGGTTCTGCAACGGGTCTTCAGTGACCAGCTGCCCCGCGACATTCAATTCACATTCGACATCCACCCGGATGGTGCGTTTGCAGATGAACCTGACGATGGGCTTGCTCGCATGCAGCTCGTAAGAATAGCGATGGGAGAAAACATTCAACAGTTCACTGCGACTCACCATACCCAGAGGACGGTCCCCGTCAACGACGGGGAGGCAGGTCAGCTGCAGATCGGCGCGAAATCGCTCGACAACCGAGAGCGTTGTCACCGTAGGTTCGATGGGCTCGGCATGTTGAGCGATATCCCCGACTTTCTGCCGGAAAGTGAACGTATCGTGCGAGCGGGGGCGGAATCCCACCAGGCGGTCCAGGCCCTCGAGTTGTCTGGGTGGGTGGGCGCAGGGCCGGAGCAATAAAAAGCCCTGAACATACTCAACGCCCAGCGCCACGAGTGTGCGTAACTCTTCCTCCCGCTCAATTCCTTCGGCAATCACCCGATTCCCGAGGCGGTGTGCAATCTCCAGCATCGCCCGGACAAACTCACGTTTGACGGGGTCCTTGTCAATGTCGCTGATGAAGTGGCGG
Source organism: Marinimicrobium sp. C2-29 (assembly GCF_038419845.1). Classification (NCBI taxonomy): domain Bacteria; kingdom Pseudomonadati; phylum Pseudomonadota; class Gammaproteobacteria; order Cellvibrionales; family Cellvibrionaceae; genus Marinimicrobium; species Marinimicrobium sp. C2-29. The sequence goes on along the minus strand of NZ_JBCAQT010000004.1, from coordinate 239,465 downwards.
TCAATTTTCACATAGTCCGGGTTGAGCTCACTCCAGACCCGCAGCCCGGCATAGCCGGCTCCCAGGTCGTCGAGAGCAACCGCGAAACCCTGATGGCGGAAGTGATCGGTCGCCGCCCGGAGCGAGACGAACTCATCGAGCGGCTGGCGTTCGGTCAACTCGAAGACCACCCGCTCGGGCGCCAGTCCGACTCGCGCCAGGATCTCCCGAGTGACCCCTTCACGGTAGTGGCGGTCGGTGAAGCTCAGCGGCGACATATTGAGAAACAGTTTGCCCGGCAATGACTGCTGCACGAACGCTTCGCAGGATGCCTCCCGACAGGCGTACTCCAGTGCCGCCAGCTGGTGAGTGTTGCGGGCGGCATCAAACAGTTGCGCTGGGCTGTGTAAATGGCTGCCCTCGGGCCCACGAATCAATGCCTCGTAGCCGATGATGCGGCCACCGTCCAGGGCTACAATCGGCTGAAACAATGGGGTCAGGTGTTTTCCGTCGATCAGGTGCTGCAGCGCCTCCGAGAAGTCGGGTCGGGCAGGGGCGGGGCTGATTTTCAGTGCGGACAATTGGTTGGCAGACATCGCTACATGGTGAGTCACGTTTGTGGCAGTTTCGTGACATATGGACCCGGCAAACCCGGCAAGGATGGTATCCCCGCGATTGATGACCCCTCCTACCTGGCGGTCTCCGAGGCCTTAGGGCGCAGGAAAAGGCCCGCCGCCCTGGCCGGCACCGCCTGGGTTTACTGGGCCCTGGCACTGTTGAATTTCATTCGCTCGGCGCAGTGGTTGGGATTCAGTCTCGACGAGCACGGCGCCGTAGACGAGATGGACAAAGATTGAGACCTAATTACGTGCCATGGCGAACCACGGAAATATCATGGTCATGCCGTAGAAATTGATCAAGTACACGAGGAGGATGAAAACGGCGCCAGCGGAAAACGCGGCCTAGAGAGCCGCTTTGGAGTTAACTCGTGATGTGGCTACAGTATGGTCGTGCATATTCTTCTCCTTGATTGGTTTTTGGCGCCCCGATTTGATCGGTACTTACATGGCAGTAACGCCATAGCATTATCTCCGCAACCAATTTAAGAGATTACGATCGCCGCGTCGGTTCGTTGTCGCACTAAGCCGAAAAGACAACGGGAAATCAGGCGAGGTTCTAGCGTTCGTTATCGAACAGACAGTCCCCGTTCCAATACCTGATTATCCACTGCGCCAGACAGCCGCTCTGACTTGTCAGTTAAATGCACTAATATGGACAAGCGCAGAAATCAATGACGGCACTATCTATGGAGTGAACCCTCGTACTGGCGTGGATGGCAGGGCTGATTGCGCTGAAGAATATGCCAGAAGGATTTGCTGCCTATCGTGAGAGCCATGGAACTATAGGATTGCGAGGCCGCTTGCTGATGATCTTTCTCGTGGTTTCACTGGTAGGGCCATTGGCAGCGTGGGTAGGCTTTGTGTTCCTGTCTTAAAGCGGGTCGGCCCTCTCGACGATCGTGCTGTTCTCCAGTGGCGGTATTTTGTATTTGATCTTCGAGGATATTGCGCCGAAGGCTCATGGCGAGCGAGACAGTTTTCCCACTATGAGCGCAGTAGCGGGTTTTCTGCTCGGCTTGATGGGGACGATGATGATCCATTGAATGAGCCCCTGATAACGCAAGTGGTCCATGCGGCTAACTCTGTTGCCGCCCATGATCTCGGGGTATGCGTTGGCTATCCAACAGACAGATCCCGCCGACGGGGTGAAAATCCTTGCACCGACCCAACGACGGCCACCAACAGCACCAACGCCGACGTGGGAAACAAATGCACGGCACCGCCCTGCATTTACCTGTCAGATCCGCGAGGAGCGACCATGTCGACAATCACCACCATCAACCCTGCAACAGGAAAAGACATCAAAAGCTACGAAATAATGTCAGAAGAGGAAGCGACTGATCGGCTTGAGGCGTGTCACGTGGCTTTTCTGGCATGGCGCGAACTGACCCACAAGGACCGGGCTGTTTATCTTAAGAAAATCGGTCAAAAATTGCGTGATAATGCCGACGAGTTGGCTGTCCTTATGACCAACGAAACCGGCAAGCTTCTGAAAGACGGACGCATTGAGGTCGAGCTTTGTGCGGCGATCTTTGACTACACCGCTGAAAGCGGACCCGATGTTTTGGCCGATGAAGAGCGTGAGCAGGGGCTCAACGGAAAGCGCGGCGTCGTCAGCTATCAGCCCGTTGGCGTCATTTACTCGATTCAGCCCTGGAACTTTCCCCTGTACCAGCCGGTTCGGGTATTGGCGGCAAATCTGATGGCTGGCAACGGCTGTGTTCTGAAGCACGCCAGCATCTGCACGGGGGCTGGCCTGCGCCTGCGCGAATTATGCATTGAGGCGGGCCTGCCCGAGAACTTGTTTCAGGTGATCGTGATTGACCACGACACCAGCGATAATCTGATCGCCCACCCCAAGGTCCGTGGTGTCACGCTGACCGGCAGCGACGGGGCCGGGCAACACATCGGGGCAGTGGCCGCCAAAGCACTGAAAAAAACCGTGTTGGAACTGGGGTCGAATGATGCTTACCTGGTACTTCAGGATGCCGACATCGAAACGGCGGTGGAGTTTTCAGTCATGGGGCGGCTTTACAACAACGGAGAGACCTGCATTTCCGCCAAGCGGTTCATCGTGACCGACGAGGTCTATGATGCCTTTGTCGATGCTTTCGTCGCTCAGATGAAAGACATCGTCATGGGCGATCCCACGGATAAGAACAGTCAGCTTGGCCCGCTTTCCAGTCAGGACCAGTTTGACACAGTTAAGGAGCAGGTGGACGCCAGTGTCGCCAAGGGCGCAAAAGTCCTCTGCGGCGGCGAAGCGCCAGACGGCGTGGGTGCCTATTACCCTTCCACGGTGTTGGCAGATCTCACGCCCGGAATGCCCGCCTACGACGATGAAATCTTCGGACCTGTCGCCTCAATTATCCGTGCCAGAGATGATGAAGACGCCATGCGACTGGCCAATGAAAGCCGCTATGGCCTGGGCGGAGGAATCTTTTCAAAGGACGAGGAACGTGCCCTGAAACTGGCCCGCGATTACTTCGACACGGGCATGATTCACATCAATTCGTTCGGGGCCGCTGATCCGAATATGCCCTTTGGCGGTGTCAAGAATTCCGGACACGGGCGGGAACACGGCGGCTTTGGCATGAAGGAGTTCGTCAACGTAAAGTCGATTTTCCTGCCGTGACCAGCCCGGAACCTCGCCCATTTCATTCAACATTCAACTGTAAGGATTTCTCTATGAGCATGACCATCCTTGTCGCCGGTGCCACCGGCAAAACGGGCCGGAACCTGGTCCAATACCTGATTGATCAGGGCCATAAGCCGACAGCACTTGTTCGCGAAAGCTCTGACACCAGTGCGCTCCCCAAGGGCGTAGAGTTGCGCCTTGGTGATTTGGCCGACCTGCAAGCCGGGGTTTGCGATGGCATGGAGGCGGTTATCTTTGCGGCAGGATCCGGCGGGTCCACGGGCCCTGAAATGACCAAAAAAGTGGATCGGGACGGCGCCAAACGCCTGATCGATCTGGCCCGAGAATCAGGCGTCAAACGCTTCGTAATGCTCAGCTCGATAGGGGCAGACCAGTCCAACCCCACGGGCGACATAGCCCCTTACCTGAATGCGAAACATGAAGCGGATAAGTACCTCAAGGGCTCTGGAATGACTTACTCGATCCTGCGCCCCGTGGCATTGACCAACGACGGGCGCGGCGGGGATGTGATCCTGGGCGAGGACGTCGACAAATCTGCAAAGGCCTCCCGAGCGGACGTGGCCTATGTGCTGGCAGAGGCGGCCACTACAGGCTGTTACGACGGTATGGCGCAGGATATGCAGTCCGCCTGACCGTCGCATAGCAGGCGTGATAACCGGCTCGCGACTTTTAATTCGCAACCTTCAAAAATTCATATTTACAGGAGAAAAACTCATGTCAGAAATCAATGGCAAAGTCGTTATCATAACTGGCGCCAGCAGTGGTCTCGGTAAAGCCACCGCCCACCGCCTGGCCAGGAGCGGCGCTAAGCTGGTGCTTGCCGCCCGACGCGAGGAACGCCTTGTGGAGCTGCGTGACGCTATCAAGGAGCAGGGCGGTGAAGCGATCTACCAAGTGACCGACGTCACTGACCGCGCTCAGGTTGAGTCACTGGCCAAGGCGGCGAAGGAAGCCTATGGCCGCATCGACGTGCTGGTTAATAACGCTGGCCTGATGCCGTTGTCGCCACTCGATGAACTCAAGGTCGACGAGTGGGATAAAATGGTCGACGTCAATATCAGGGGTGTGCTCTACGGCATCGCTGCGGTTCTGCCGACCATGCGTGAGCAGCATGTCGGCCACATCATCAATCTTTCGTCGGTAGCCGGGCATAAGGTGTTTCCCGCGTCCGCCGTCTACTCCGCGACCAAGTATGCCGTGAAGGCGTTATCAGAAGGCCTTCGCCAGGAAGGCGATGGGGAAATCCGCTCTACCAATATCTCGCCGGGGGCCGTGGCGACGGAGCTGACCCGTAAAATCAGCGACCCCGATACCGCCAAGGGTGTGGATGAGATGTACGAGATGGCCATTGACGCTGATGCGATTGCGCGGGCGATTACTTACGCCATCGAACAGCCGGCGGATGTTGATGTTAACGAGATTATTATCCGCCCCACCAAGCAGCCGCTCTGACCAGGCAGGCGTTCTGGCTGTCGCCATTCATGGCAGCATGGAGTCGATATCCGAGGTCGCCGTGGGATAGGCGAAGGTGGCATAACGAAGGGCATCCGCAGTGAGGCCGCTGCGCATCGCAAAGCCGAACAGGTTGATCACCTCGCTGGCCTCCGGGCCGACCAGATGGGCGCCAAGGATTTTCCCACTATCCTCTTCGACCAGGACCTTGTGCCCGTAGCACGACTCGTTGACGCGCCGTGCGGTAAACCAGCCGGGCACGCTTTCGTGCTTCACCTTGAAGCGCAGGCCCTGCTCCTTGGCCTCGGCCTCCAGCAGGCCCACGCGTGCCAGCGACGGCAGCGTAAACACAACGCTGGGGATGCCCGTGTAGTCGACCGTGGCGTCTTTGTTCCCGAGCAGGTTATCGATCACCGCATGGGCCTCGAGCGCGGCCACCGGCGTCAACGGCAAGGGGCCGCCGGCGGCGTCACCGGCCGCGTACACCGCCGGGTTGGAGGTGCTGCGCAGATGCCCGTCCAGCTTCAGTTTGCCCTTTTCGTGTGAGATACCGGCCTTATCCAGATCCAGTGACGCCAGTGCCGGAACGCGGCCGGCACTGTGGATGACGAGATCGGTGCCAATGTCCACACGACCCTCCGGGCCGTCGGCCTGAACCTCGAAGCCGCTGCCGGTCTTGTGCACCGCCTTGACCTCATGGCCGAGCCGTACGTCCACTCCGAGCGCGCGGGTGCGTTCGATCAGCAAGCGGGCCAGATCCGGGTCGAAGCCCGCCAACGGCCGCTTGCTCCGATTGAGAATCGTAACCTCGGCGCCGGCCCGGGCCGCGATGTGCGCGAACTCGAAGCCGATATAACCGCCGCCGACCAGCACGATACGATGCGGCAGCTGTTCCAGCTCCAGGAAGTCATTGCTCAGGACCAGATGTTCGACGCCCTCGATCGGCAATCGGGCCGGCTCGGCGCCAGCGGCAATGACGATGTGTCTGGCGGTGAGCGCCGTGTCGTCGACCACGACCGTGTTGCTGCCGGTGAATCGAGCGCGGCCGTGCCAGGCATCAATCCCCTGCTTGCCATACGCCTGCTCGCGCGTGTCTGGCACCGGGTCGGTGAACGAACGCTTGTGGCGCTGTAGCGCGGCCCAGTCGATGCGAGCCTCTCCTTGCAGGGTGTCGATGGCGCCCATCCGCTCGAGACCGTCGATCACCTCAGTAGCGGCGATCAGCACCTTCTTGGGGTCGCAGCCGCGCAGCGCGCAAGTGCCTCCGAAGGGCCGGTGGTCGATTACCGCCACTGACCAGCCTGCCTTGCGGCAGCTGAACGCGCTCACCGATGCGGCGGTGCCAGTGCCGATCACGATCAGGTCATAGGTTTTGTCGGTCATCGTTAGCTTCTCCATTGTTGGGGCAGCAAATCACCCGTCCGATCTGATCATCACGCACAGGCAGGAGCGCCAAAGTATTATCTCAACGACTAATTTGATAAATGATGATCGCTGTGTCGGTGCAGTACCGCACTGAGCGCTCGCCAGCGACTTCGTGATGTTCCCCGAATGGCAGTGCGATTATCTGATCTCGGCGCGCAGACCAAAAACCAGGACATTCACGCCCACGATTTTCTCGGCTAAATCAGGCCCGTCTCGGTCATCCGGGAGATTCTCGAGAGTGACCCATCGCCTAGTTGCTCGACTTGCAGATGCCAAATAGCGGCGTCGACCGCGTTAGCTTTCTCTATCCGCAATCGGAACGGCCGGCGCTTTGGGTGTCTTGGCTGACCCTCTGATCGGATACCAACGTTCAGCTACGGCGTCATTACCACCTTGATGCACCCGTCCTGCTTGGCGTTGGAATTGGACTCGTAGCACAGCAAGTAAAGATGCTTGTTGCAGAAGAAGCAGTCGCCGCAAGCGATGGTGAAGGGCACCACCGCCCGATCTAGTGTGGCGCATAGATCGACAGGCATGAGGGAAAGATGCGGCACTCGACAGGCGTTTCGGTCAGAAACTCGCCGTCCGCGGTGACTTCCATCGTCGTGTCGGTTTCGATGCGGATATTGCGACAGCGCCAATGCGTGACGGTGTCAGCCGCGTGCGTGATGCCGGTGCGGAAGCGATGCGCATGGCGCAGCAGGCTCAAACGACTCTGTTTCGGCACCAGCAGTACGTCCAACCGGCCGTCATCGAGCTCGGCGTCCTTGGCGATAGTCATACCGCCACCGTAGTGAATGCCGTTTGCGATTGTGATCTGCATATACTCGCCTTCACGCGAGTGCTCTTCGCTTTCGATGCGGGCGTGGAAAAAGTGCCGATGCTGCAGAACCTGCACGATACCCTTCAAGTAGGCCAGCACGCCGAGCTGCGACTTGGATTCAGCATCCATCTCCCGTGTCATCTCCGGGCCCATGCCGATACCGATGGCGTTGATGAAGCTCTCCCCGTTGGCGCAGCCCACGTCGATCCGGCGCAGGTGGCCGGCCAGGATAATATCGACGGCGCGTTCCATCTTTGGGGGAATGTCCAGCGAGCGCGCCAGGTCGTTGGCCGTGCCCATCGGCAGAATACCGACGGGCCGGTCGACTTCCACAAGAGCGTCCAGGGCGAGGTTGATCGTGCCGTCTCCGCCGCTCAGGACGATGCGGTCGTACTGGTCTCCTCGCTGGCGGATAGCCTCCGGCAAGGCGGCGGCGTTTTCGGGTCGAACCACATCGACCGGCCCGGCCTGCTGCAGGCGCTCTATTGCCTGGTGGATCTCATCATCTTCGCGGCTGCTACCGGCGTTGGTGATCAGCAAAGTCGAGCAAGTCTGGCTCATTTCCGCCGTCCATGGACACGGGTAACGGGTCTTTTTTTATGCGAGGCTTTTATCATAGGTGAAAGCATACGCCGAATATGTTCGGTGGATAACACAGGCGGGACTCCGAACGTATCCGAAGGCGAGCCCTCGTGGCTATCTGGTGTACATTCTGGTACTTTGATATTAATTGATGATATCAGACCAGTACACTGGTGGTATACGCGGAAAGTTCGGTGACACTCAGCCGTCGCACAAACGCCATGGGCAAGGCGCCATCATGTACACGGCGTCCTCTGGCATCGTGCTGCTGTTCGTCAGTATGCCCGACGAGGGGCCCGGGTTCGGGTACACCCTGCAAGGAGATTCATCATCACCGGAGCGCGATGTGGAAACAAACCTGATCTTTCTGGCAACGTTGTTTGTCGTCCTGGTCCTGGTCCGTTGGCTGTCCTGGCTGTTGCTCAAGAGCACCCATCATCTGATTACCAGGGCCAGCACAATGACCAACACGGGGCGGCCGGGTAAACTCTTCCGTTCGGCACGCGCCCACGTGGGAGGGAAGTTTCCACGCACCATGGCACTTGTCGAGGCACGCCTGACGCCACGAAAGTTTACCGGGCTGGCGCTTACGTTGATGGTGCTGGCCGCCGTCTACATCGCCGCCTTGCTCGGTGGACTGATCGATCAGCTGCGCGAGTCCGAGGGACTGGTCGAAATGGACAATCGTATCAACGATGCCCTGGGCGCATTCCGCACGGACGAACTCGTGCATGTCTTTGCCTTTATCACCGAATGGGCCAATACGTCGGCCGTTGTGGCCGTGGCAGGCGTCACCACCGGCCTGCTCATGGCGCTTCGCCACCGCCATCTCGTGATGCCGCTGTGGGTGGTCGTGCTTGGCTCGCATATCACGACCTACGCCGGTAAATACGGTTTTGGCCGCGAGCGCCCGGAAGTGGTGACCGACATCATGGCCGCCACCCCTTCGTTTCCCAGCGGCCACGCCACCGCCGCGATCGCCGTCTACGGCTTCATCGCCTACGTTCTCTCGCGCGAGGCGGTCACGGTCCGGCGGCGCTTCGAAATCGTATTCTGGTCGGCGGTACTGGTCGTGCTCATCGGCTTCAGTCGCATGCTGCTGAGCCTGCATTACACCAGCGACGTGCTCGCCGGATTCCTGGTGGGCGGGTTCTGGTTGCTGGTCGGGTTTGCCATCGCCGAGCTGAGCCGCTCCAGGCGCAGCGCGCAAGGCCATCAGGACGGTTGCGGGTCACGGATTCAGAGCCCCGGAACGAGGCAGGACTCATGACATCGACACGGGCACGCGGCAGTCGTTTGGTCGAGACCTACGAGCGGATTTTCACGTTGCTGGCACGGGTAGGTTATGGCGCGCGCGCGGCCGTTTACGTGCTGGTGGCTGTGTTTGCGCTGATGATGACACCGAAGAGTACTCGCGGCGCACTCAGTGAGCTTCTGGGTCACCCGGGCGGTTCGACTCTGCTGGTGGTGATCCTCGTCGGACTATTGTGCTATTCAATGTGGCGCTTTGCCGAGGCGGTATTCGACACCGATGGGCACGGCCGATCGCTCAAGGGGCTCGTCGTGCGCGCGGGGCTTCTGGTCAGCTGCGCCCTGCACCTTTTTCTGGCGTTGGTCATGTTCGACATCGTCTTCACGCTGGGCGCCTTCATCGGCGACGACGGTGGCGACAGCGGTTCTCGAACCTGGGTCGCCCGGCTGATGGCACAACCGGCGGGCCGCGGGGCGGTAGTGCTCGTTGGCATCACAGTGCTGGGTGCGGGTGTGATGCACCTTGTCAAGGGCTATCGGAAGATGTACGACCGGTTTCTGAAAATTCCAGCTGACAAACAGCACTGGACCGATCCGGTTTGTCGCACGGGCCTCTACGCTCGCGGCATCGTTTTCCTCATCATCGGCTATCTTCTGATTCTGAGCGCCTGGAGCGTGAACCCGGACGAGACGCAAGGACTCGAGGGCGCGCTGGACTGGTTGCTTGCGCACACCCACGGTCGGATCCTGCTGGGCGCAATGGGCCTCGGGTTGCTGGCCTTTTCCGCTTACAGCGCGCTTCAGGCAGTTTTCCGGTCGATCAATCCCCCGTAACCCGGATATTGCATAAGTTCCCGGCGTCGGGCCGCTACACTGCCCGTAATAGCAGAACCACCATGCAGGCCAACGCTGGAGATGCGTTGATCGGTCAGCTGTCGTCTTTTTTGTCACTGAACAGATAGCCGAAGGGTTGCAGGCCCGGAACGTGCAGAAACACGATTGTGATGATGCCCATCACCGGAATGGCCAGCGTCATGCCGATGATGCCCCATAGCGCGTTGCCCGCGATCACCGCCAGAATCACGATGAAGGGATGCACATCGACTTTCTGTCCCACCACATATGGCTGGAGAACGTAACTCTCGAAGAACTGGGCAACCCCAAAGGTTGCTACAATTCCGATAAGCACTCCGACGTCGCCCGATGTCAGGTAGCCGAACACCATGGCGAAAACGAATCCTATAATATTGCCCAGGTAGGGAATAAGCGTCAAAATCGCGGCCATGATGCTCACGAGAATGAAATTGCTGACGCCTGTAATACCCAGGCCGATCGAATAGATTACCGCCAGCAACGCGATCAGTATCAATTTCCCCATGAGGTACTGTTGCACGACATTCGCCGACTCCTGAACGATCTTGTTGACCTCCTCACCCTCGTTATTTGGAAATAATCGCAACAGAAACGTTCGGAATCGACGCCGATAGTTGAGAATGAAGAATACGTAAATGAAGGTCAAAAGATAGGTCCCAATATACCCGGCGCCACGCCCGAACATGCTGACGATCGGCGCTCCCTCTCCAGTCCCTTCTTTTTCGAGCGAGAGACTATCGCCTGTCGGGAGGTCGTCTTCCGCCAGGAATGTATTCTCAGTCACAAGCGTCTTCCACGTTTCTATCTTGGGCTGCATCGTTTGTTTGACTTCGGGCCAGCTGTCGACAAAGACCTTGGTCTGATACGAAAGTGCGACGATAAATACCAATGAAATGATCATGAGCGCCAGTGTGCTGATCAGAGATGCTATTCCCCGTGGCAGTTTTTTCTCTATCCATTTCGCCACGGGAAGAATCACCAGGGCCAGAACGGTCGCAGTTGTCAGCGGCGCCAAGACGCCCTTCGCCTCGACCAGCCCCCAGGCCAGGAAAAAAGTGCCGGTAACTATGGTTGCCGAATAAAAGATGATCTTTGCATTGCTGTCCATTTCCATTCCTACATGATCCAGCCAACTGCCCTGGCAAACCATGGAAATATGGCGGTCATGCCGTGGCAAATGACGAAGTACACGATGAGGCGCAATCCGGTCTGGTGCTAATCAGCCCATACCGCGAGGTGGGTAGTCTTTTTCCTGGATAGTACTTACCCCCATCTTGATCATCTCCAGGTCGGGGCGACAGAACGGGACGCTAGAGATTTCGCAAAAGTGTAATCTGCCATCCGGGCGAATGAAAAACAATCCCGGTTCGGCAAAAGGCCGGTCGGTCTCTGTACTATCCATAGGATTGGAAATATACATCCCCAGATCCCGCGCCTGATCAATGCCAAGACCATAAGCGACCTCAAAGTCCAGATCCAATTCAGAGGCGAGCTTCGTGGCCTTTTCCTCTGGGTCGGTGGAGACTGCGACGATTTGCACATTCAATTTGTCAAAGTCCGCTTTCATATCGTTGATCCGACCCAGATATTTTTTGCAGATGGGGCAATGCAGGCCCCGGTACACGACCAGCAGTCGCCACTGTCCCTGGCGTGGCTCTCCGAGAGCCAGAGACTTACCGCTGAGTGTCTGTAACGAAATGGTGGGAAATGATTTGTCGATTTTAGCCTGGATTGACATGGTTTCACTCCTGCTTTTCAAACTCGGGTGCAGAGCGCAGATCTTCACGGGTCAGATCAACCTGAAGTTTCGGATACTCATCACCACCTGACCTTTTCACATCATCCCAGCCGATGGCGACGTTTTTCTTACCCATGCCCAGGAAACCACCGACGCCGACTACAACTGCCACGACCTGGCCGTCCTGGTCAATAATCAATTCAGTCACCGAGCCCACAGCATCATCACCAGTGGCATTGATCTCAGCACCGATCAGATGGCTTGCCTGCATGCCATTGGTTGGAACAGAGCCTAGATAGCCCCGGCGCTGCGTGTGAGACTGATCACGCCTGGTGTTTTGATCGGCCGCTACATGCGAGCCAGCCTCGCCTGCGGTATTACTGTATGTGCTTCCGGGAATGGGTCGAGTGTGGCCTTGATCACTGTGAGGCCTTTCTTGTTCACGATCAACATCCGGGCCGGCGGATTGTTGGGCAAGAACGGCAACCGAACTAAACGTTATGACTGGAGCAACCAATGCGTAAAAAGCCAATGAATGTAGCTTGTTCATACAAATCTCCTTCGAATCTGATTCCTGGCCGGACAGAATGTCCTTTTCAAGCGCCTCATCAAAGTTTTCTTCCTGGGTGCTATTGCCCGGGGGAGAGACTGAATCACCACAAGACCTGGCACTCAGCATGAAACCCCAAAGTACTCCTGGGGAATGGGTATGTCGGTTCGATAACGCACTAAGGCGCGATGGCCAGTGACGGCCCACTAACCACCCGGCCCGCACTCCAGGCAGGGATCGGTTTTGGTGGTGGCCTCTTTCAGATTGTCGTGCAGGTCCCTGAGGGCGGTGCGCACACCCTCCTCAATGACCGGATGATAAAACGGCATCGTCAACATCGCTGAGACCGTCATGCGCTGCTGCGCGGCCCAGGCCAGTAGGTGGCCGATATGCTCGGCGGCGGGGCCAAACATCTCGGCCCCCACAAACACGCCGTTGCTGCGCTCGGCATAGACTTGCAACAGGCCACGGTTTTTGCCGATCACTTTGCTGCGCCCCTGATCTTCAAAGGAGCTTTCGCCCATCACATAGTCTTTGCGCTCGTCGGTCGACATACGTCCAACGGGGCGGCCCACGTTGGTCACCTGTGGGCTGCAGAACACCACGGAAAAGGGCGACTGCCGTTCGGCGGAGAACACTTTCGGGTAGCGGCCCGCATTGTCCCCGGCGATCCGGCCTTCATTGGCCGCCTCGTGGAGAAAGGGCGCCTGTTGATTGGCGTCACCCACCAGGAAAACCGGGTTGTCGCCGCATTGGAGCGTCGATGGCTCCGTCAACGGAACGCCCTTTTCATCCAGAGCCAGGTCGCTGGCTTCAAGGTTCAAACCCTCCAGGTTGGGCGAGCGACCGGTTGCCACAAGGACATAGTCAAACCGCTCGGTGACCGCGCCTTTGTCACGATGGACAAAGTGGATGGAGACACCGCTCTCAGTCCGGATTAGCTCGGTCACCTCGGCACGGGTATCCAGATAAAACTCTTCATTGAAATACTCTTCGGCATAGGTGCGGATGTTGTTGTCGGCGATACCGCCGAGGGCCCCACTTCGGCCGAACATGGACACGCGCACACCCAGACGGCTCAACGCCTGTCCCAGCTCCAGCCCCACTACGCCGCAGCCGAATACCGCGATGGAGGACGGAAGGGGGGGTAATTCGAACAGGCTGTCACTGACCAACAGCCGGTCTCCCAGGCCCTGAAACATATCGGGAATACTGGGGCTCGAGCCGGTGGCGATAACGATACGATCCGCCTCGATTTCCATTCCGTCCCCGACCGCCAACCTGCCCGGCGCGAGGAAGCGGGCGCAACCGGTCAGCTTGTGGGCCGCGGGAATCGCGTCTACTGAGTCGAGGACTGACCCGACAAATCGGTCCCTTTCCCGGCGCACACGCTCCAGTACCTGCTCGCCATTGACCACGATATCTCCCACCTGAATACCGAACAGCCCGGTCTGTGCCGCATCGTGGGCACTCTCTGCCGCTGCGATCAGCAGCTTGCTGGGCATACAGCCGACCCGGGCGCAGGTGGTCCCATAAGTGCCGCCTTCGATCAGTACCAGGTTCTCAGTGTGCTTGCGCGCGGCTCTATAGGCGGTGAGCCCCGCTGTGCCGGCGCCGATAATGGCGATTTCCACCCTTCTCTTATCCCTATCCATCTTTTCAGCTCCTTATAAATAAATTAATGGGTACCCTGTTCAGCTTAGTAGAGAAGCTGGCGCGCTGAGGTCCCGGCCCGCTACTTTTTACGACGGCTTTATTGATCCCTATCGCTCAACCCGCACAGATGCCTATCGCTCAACCCGCACAGCAGGACAGCTGTTTTATCTTTGCATTGTTCGTCGAGATGAGACTGCTAGCATAGTTGGCTACGGAGTCAGCGCACAGGCGAATAGATTCGGTCTGTCTGATTGCCGGCACGTTGTGCATCTCACCCCAGATGGTAAGATCCGGTAAAGCCGGCGTCGTAATGACCCAGGTCCCTAATAAACAAAACCCATCAACGAGTCGATCCGCATGGCAAAAAAACACGCGCGAAAACCGAACACCAAAACCAGACACCCCCGGGCGGAAGCGCCGCCCAACTGGCCGCTGCTGGCATTGCTGGGGCTGGGGATGGCGATCACCGCCTATCTGACCGGCGTTGCCTTTCTGGACTCGGGGCCGGCGCTGTGTGGTGAAGGTTCGGGCTGCGACCTGGTCCAGAACAGCCGCTGGTCCCGGGTTTTGGGGTTGCCCCTGGCGCTCTGGGGCTTTGCGCTCTATACCCTGATGCTGGTGGTGGTCCTGAGCACGCGGGCGCGCACCAAGCGTTGGCAGCGAGTGTGGCGCCTGGCCGTGGCAGGACTGGCGATCAGCCTCTACCTGACGATGGTGGGTCTGGTTGAACTGCAGACGGTGTGCCTCTGGTGCCTGGCATCGCTGGTAACGGTGGCCGGTATCGTCGCGCTGCTGGCCTGGCAGCGCCCGGCGGCGACCAAACCGCCGGTCTGGTGGTACTGGCCGCTGAATTCAGCGGCCCTGGCGCTGGTGGTGGTCGGTTCCCTTCATATTTATTATTACAGTGACCTTTTGCAGCCGCCGCCATCCGAGAAACTCGAAGCTCTGGCCGAGCACCTGGAGGAGCGCGGGGCCGTTTTTTACGGCGCCTCCTGGTGCTCGGCGTGTCAGCAGCAAAAACGCCTGTTTCACCAGGTGTCGGACCAGTTGCCTTACGTGGAGTGCAGTCCCCTCGGTCGCGACGGACCCAGGGCCCGCGTCTGCGTGCGTGAAGAAATCAGCAACTACCCCACCTGGATCATCGATGGCCAACGGTACGAGGGGGTTCTGGAGCCGGAGGAACTCGCCCGCCATGCGGATTTCGACTGGTAGCGGGAATCGGGCTTAGTGCCTGTCTGATTCGCCCAAAGCCATCGAAACAGCCTCGGGCAGCGTCCGGGCCTCGCCCAGTGGCGCACGCATCAACTCATGGAAGTGGTGATCCTGACGCTCCACCCATACCGCCCTCAGGCCTGCCTGGCGGGCGCCGTGCACGTCCCAGGCATGGGCGGCAATCAGGGTGGTGTCCGCCGGCGGCGTATGGAGCTGCTGGCACACCGCCTGATAGAGGGCGGGCTGGGGCTTCCAGATTGAGTGCTCGTCAATGGAAACGATGTCGTCCACCAGCGGGTCCAGATGGGCCTGAGCCACCAGCTGGCGGGTATTGTCGGCCGAACCGTTGGTCAGCAGGACGACTTTTGCCCCCGCCGCTTGAGCCTGCTCCAGCGCGGCGGTGACATCGGAATGGGCCGGCAACTCGGCAAAGGCCGACAGCAGGCGCTTGATCTGCGGCGGGTCCGCCGGCTCGCCGGCGTTGCTCAATATCACTCTGAGCGTTCCGGCGGCGATGGCCGGAAAGGGCTGAAACACGCCGGTGGCGGACAGGGCAAAGGCATCACGCAGCAGCTGGGCAAAAAACAGATCCGCGTACTGCTCGCTCAGCCCTTCCCTCTTCACCCGATCGCGAAGTGGCTGTAGGGAAAACAGCGTCTCAATCACATCGAACAGCAGTACCTTCATGAGCGTCACCCTCCCCGGGCGCTTTTAATGAATCAATAGTTGTTATGATGCGTTACCGTGGATGCAATCGTCGATTTCCCGACTCCCGGCGTAACCACTGGCTCCATTCTGTAAGAAACGCCGGGCCCTGTCGACAATACAGGACATTGCGGTCCGGGCGGACCGCCAACGATAACCGACGTCAGTGAAGGACGCCCTATGAAACGTTTGATGCTATTGGTGGGAGTTGCCGCCCTGGTGGCCGCCTACTTTGGGTTCGGGTTGGACGAATACCTGACCCTGCAGCAACTGAAAAACAGTCAGGCTCAATTTCAGCAATGGCTGGCCGACTTCCCCCTGCTGGTGCCTGCGGTCTACTTTGTGTTCTACGTGATCGTCACCGCGCTGTCTCTGCCCGGGGCGGCCATCATGACCCTGGCCGGTGGCGCCTTCTTTGGGTTGTGGCAGGGCCTGGTGCTGGTGTCCTTTGCCTCCAGCATCGGCGCCACTCTGGCCTTCTTGGTGGCGCGGTTCGTCTTGCGCGAGTCGGTACAGAAACGTTTCGGCGAGCGGCTGAAGACCATCAATCGGGGCATTGAGCGCGACGGTGCTTTTTACCTTTTCACCCTGCGTCTGGTGCCGTTGTTTCCCTTCTTTGTCATCAACCTGGTGATGGGCGTGACCCGGCTGAAAACCTGGACCTTCTACTGGGTCAGTCAGGTGGGTATGCTCGGTGGCACGGCCGTCTATGTGAATGCCGGTACCCAGTTGGCGGATATCGACAGCGTGGGCGGCATCTTCTCGCCGGAGCTGATCCTTTCGTTTGTATTGCTGGGCATTTTCCCCTGGATTGCCAAAGGTATTGTGCGCATCGTTCAGCGGGGCCGTGCCTACAAAGGCTGGAGCAAGCCAAAGCAGTTTGATCGCAACCTGGTGGTCATCGGTGGCGGTGCGGGCGGTCTGGTGTCCGCCTACATTGGCGCGACGGTCAAAGCCAAAGTCACTCTGGTGGAAGCCCATAAAATGGGCGGCGACTGCCTGAACTACGGCTGCGTTCCCAGCAAGGCGCTGATCAAAAGCGCCAAGGTCGCCCACCAGATGCGCCACGCCGACCACTATGGCCTGAACGCACAGCAGCCGACCTTCAGCTTCCGCGCTGTGATGGAGCGAATCCACAAGGTCATCAAGGAGGTCGAACCCCACGACAGCGCCGAGCGCTATACCGAACTGGGCGTCGATGTGGTGGCCGGCTACGCCACCATTGTGGACCCCTGGACTGTCGATATTGCCCTGAACGATGGCGGCACCCAGCGCCTGACCACCCGCAGCATCGTCATCGCCGCCGGGGCCGAGCCCCTGGTGCCGGACCTGCCCGGGCTGGACGAAACCGGTTATGTCACCAGCGACACGCTCTGGGAAACCTTTGCCGAACTGGACTCGCCACCCGAGCGACTGGTTCTTCTGGGGGGAGGCCCCATTGGCTCGGAACTGTCCCAGGCCTTTGCCCGGCTTGGCTCTCATGTCAGTCAGGTGGAAATGGGCGACCGTATCCTCGCCAAAGAGGACGAGGAAGTGTCCGCTCTCGCTCGCCAGTCGCTGGAGCAGGACGGTGTCGAAGTGCTGACCGAACACAAAGCACTGCGCTGCGAGCTGGACGGCGAACAGAAGGTTCTGGTGGTGGAGCACGAGGGCGAGGAAAAACGCCTGCCGTTCGACCAACTTGTGGTCTCGGTCGGTCGTAAAGCCCGGCTGACCGGTTATGGACTGGAAGATCTGGGCATCCAGACCGAGCGCACCGTCGTCACCAACGAATACCTGGAGACTCTCTACCCCAACATCTACGCCGCCGGCGACGTGGCCGGTCCCTACCAGTTCACCCACACCGCCGCGCACATGGCCTGGTTCGCGGCCGTGAATGCCCTGTTCGGACAATTCAAACGTTTCAAGGTCGACTACTCCGTCATTCCCTGGACCACCTTCGTGGATCCGGAAATCGCCCGCGTGGGCATCAGCGAAGCGGACGCCAAAGAGCAGGAAATCGATTACGAAGTCACCCGCTTCGAACTGGCCGAACTCGACCGCGCCATCGCCGACAGCAGCACCACCGGCTTCATCAAAGTCCTGACGCCCAAAGGCAAGGACAAAATCCTCGGCGTCGTCATCGTCGGCACCGAAGCGAGCAACCTCATGGCCGAATTCATCCTCGCCATGCGCCACGGCCTGGGCCTGAACAAAATCCTCGGCACCATCCACGTTTATCCCACGCTGGCCGAAGCCAACAAATACGCCGCCGGCGAGTGGAAAAAAGCCCACAAACCCGAAGCGGTCCTCAAATGGTTGGAGAAATACCACACCTGGAGAAGGGGAGGTGACAGATGATAGCGTCACGTATATTTGCGGCGGATGCGCTTACAGCTCCGAAGCGTCGGACCGATCCGCCCTACGCAAGACTATGGCACAAAGCGACCCGTAGGGCGGATCGGTCCGACGCTTCGGAGCCTAAGGCGCATCCGCCGTTACCCAAGGTGATTCCCGTCATAAAAAAGATCCTCTGCTTGGCGCTTCTGGTATTTGGCAACGCCTCTCTGGCCGACGACTTCGACCACCAACACAAAACCTACGCGGAGGTGCTTGAAAACCACGTCGAATGGAGTGAAGACGGTACCGCCTCCACCGTGGATTACCAGGCGCTCAAAGCCGGGCCGGACAACCTCAACCAATACCTGGAACAACTCTCCGGCGTCGAAAAATCCAGTTTCGACAACTGGAACAAAGACCAACAACTCGCATTCCTCATCAACGCCTACAACGCCTTTACCTTGAAACTCATCATCGACAACTGCCCACTCGATTCCATCAAAGACATCGGCGCCTTCTGGCAGAACCCCTGGAAAAAACGCTTCTTCACCCTGCTCGGTGAAGACATGCACCTCGACCAGGTCGAACACGACATCATCCGCGAGCCCGGCGCCTACAACGAACCGCGTATCCACTTCGCCGTCAACTGTGCCTCCATCGGCTGCCCCGCACTGCGCACCGAGCCTTTCACCGCCGAGCGGCTCGAGCAACAACTCGAAGACAGCACCGAGCGCTTCCTGCGCGATGAAACCCGCAACCGCTACCGCGACGGGCAGCTCGAAGTGTCCTCGGTGTTCAAATGGTACCGGGAAGACTTTGAGCGGGGCTGGCAGGGCATCGACAGCCTCCATGACTTTTTCCTCGGCTACACAGAGGAGCTGGATCTGGACGAAGACGCCCAAGAGACCCTCAGATCCGGTGAGATGGACTACCGGTTCCTGGATTACGACTGGAGTCTGAACGAGCACTGAGCCGGGCTGTTCCGGAAATGACTGGATTTCGGACCCACGAAGGCGTTATCTTGTTGCCATAAAGACGACCATGGATAGTGGGAACACAATGCAGGACGATCTACACAATGCAGGATTATGAACTCTTCACCCTCTGGCTGATCGGCGGCGTCGTGATGATGCTGCTGGAGTTTATTCTGCCCGGCGGGATTGTATTTTTTCTGGGCCTTGGCGCCACTCTGGTCTCCCTTCTTCTGTACACCGGCCTGATCGAGGGCTGGATTGCGGCCTTCACCAGCTGGTTTATCGGTTCGTTACTGCTGCTGTTCGGCTTGCGCGGGGTGGTGCAGAAGCTGATTCCCGCCCAGATCGAGCGCGGCAAAACCGATGAGGATCTGGACGCCTACGATCAGCACGCGGTCGTGTTCGAGCGTATTCCCGCCGGCGGCGAAGGCCGCATTACCTTTCGCGGCAGCACCTGGGCCGCCCGCAACTACCACAATGATCAGGACCTGGAGGCGGGTGCTGAGGTACGCATTGTGTTTCGCGATAATCTGCTCTGGACGGTAGAAGCGGTTGATCCGTCCGAGCGTGACGCCCCAAGGGAGTAGTGTCGGGAGCCAAACCCGAACAACCCCGACAACAACGCCCGATGACCAAGGGCACATTCAATCAAGGACCCAAGGAGCATTTCATGTTCACCGCACTCACCATTTTCGTCATTTTTGCCGGCATCATCATCTGGAACCTGATGATCGTCGTACCCATGCGTCAATCCTGTGTACTGGAGCGCTTCGGTAACTTCCGCCGCGTACTGGAGCCGGGCTTTCATGTGGTCGTGCCCTTTCTGGACAAGGTGGCCTACCGCCATGAAATCCGCGAGCAGGTGTTTGATATTCCCGCCCAGAGCTGTATTACCCGGGACAATATTCAGGTGGCCGTGGACGGGCTGGTATATCTGAAGGTCATGGACGCCAAGCGGGCCAGCTATGGTATCGGCGACTACCAGATGGCGAGCGTCAATCTGGCCCAGACCACCATGCGTTCGGAAATCGGCAAGCTCACGCTCGGGGACACCTTTTACGAGCGGGACAAACTCAATGAGTCCATTGTGCGCGAAATTGACAAGGCCTCCGATCCCTGGGGCATCAAGGTGATGCGCTACGAAATCAAGAACATCGAGCCCTCGGCACAGGTGGTGCACACCCTGGAGAAGCAGATGGAAGCCGAGCGGGAGAAGCGCGCCGACATCACCCTGGCTACGGCCGGCAAGGAATCCAAGATTCTGATCTCCGAGGGCCATCGTCAGGAGGCGATCAATATCTCCGAGGGCGAAAAGCAGAAGCGCATCAACGAGGCCAAGGGCCGCGCCAGCGAAATCGAAATTCTCGCCGAGGCCTCGGCCGAGGGCCTGCAGCATGTGGCCCGGGCCATCAAGCAGCCCGGTGGCGACTACGCAGTGAAAATGCGTCTGGTGGAAGACTTCATCGGCCGCACCGGGGAGGTGATGAAAAACGCGGATGTCTCCGTGCTGCCCACGGATCTGGCCCACCTCAAGGGCATCCTCACCGCCCTGAATCAGAATCTGGGACAAGGCGCTGGGGCGTCTGCCGCTACTAATGCCGCGTCGGCCGCAACTAAAGGAGTAAGCCAATGAATATGCCCGAACTGAGCCCGCTGGAAATGTTCAACTTTGCCGTCTGGGGCATCATCTTCTTCACCATCGTGGTGGAGCTGTTCCGCTCCATCCGCATCGTCTCCACCCGCACCACCCTGATTGTCGAGCGCCTGGGCCGCTACCGGGCCACGCTGGGCCCGGGTTTTCATGTGCTCATGCCCTTTATCGACCGGGTCACTGCTCTGCAGGATCTGCGCGAAGAGACCATCGATGTGCCGCCCCAGGAGTGCTTCTCCCGGGACGAAGTTCAGGTGGAAGTGGACGGCGTGATCTACATGTCAGTGGCCGATCCCATCAAGGCGACCTATGGCGTGACCGACTACCGTTTCGCCGCCATGCAACTGGCGATGACCACCACCCGCTCGGTGATCGGCACCCTTGAGCTGGACAAAACCTTTGAAGAGCGGGACATGATCAGCCAGGCGGTGGTGGACACCCTCAATGAAGCCGGTGAGGCCTGGGGCGTGCACGTGCACCGCTACGAAATCAAAAACATCAAGCCGCCCAGCAGCGTGCAGAACGCCATGGAAAAGCAGGTGACCGCCGAGCGCGAGCGCCGGGCCATTCTCGCCCGGGCCGAGGGGGACAAGCAGAGCCGGATCAATACCTCCGAGGGCACCATGCGCGAGCTGATCAACCTCTCCGAGGGTGAGCGCCAGCGGCTGGTCAACGAAGCGGAAGGTCAGGCCTCGGAGATACTCTCCCTCGCTATGGCCACCGCCAAGTCCCTGGAGCAGATCGGCAGCGCCATTGTGCAGCCCGGGGGCGAGGAGGCAATCAAGCTCAATATGTCGGAGAAGTTCATCGACAACATTGCCCACCTGGCGGACGCCCACACCTCGGTGATTCTGCCAGCGGATCTGACCAACATGAGCCAGCTTCTGGAAGCGCTGGAGCTGCGTATCGAGGACACGAGGGCCAGCTGATGCACCGACCTCTGACCCGGGGTAGAGCGCCCGCCGGACGCCGTGTCCGGCTGGCGCTGTGCGTCGCCCTCCTGCTTATGGGCGGAATTGCGGCCGTCGTGGGGCAGGAGGCCACCACCCGGGCTCCGGTCTATCAGGTCAGGATCGAGGGGGTGATCAACCCCGGCGCGGCACGTCTGTTGGAGCACGCCATCGAGATGGCGGAGGCCAACGGTGCCGAGGCGCTGATATTGCAGATCGATACGCCGGGCGGTCTGCTCAGCAGCACCCGGGATATGGTCACGACCATCGGCGAATCTCCGGTGCCTGTGATCGGCTATGTCGGGCCTACAGGGGCCGGCGCCACCTCGGCCGGGGCCTTCATTCTACTCTCCACCCATGTGGCGGTCATGAACGAGGGCACCACCGTGGGCGCTTCCTCGCCGGTTTCCGGCGACGGCAGCGATATCGAGGGCACCATGGCCAAGAAGGTCATGAACGATTCCCGGGCGCTGATGCGCGGCATTGCCGAGCGGCGCGGGCGCAATGTCGAGGTGGCGGAGCGCTTTGTCTCCGAGGCGGAGAGCATCACCGCCTCCGAGGCGCTGGAGGCCGGGGTGATTGACCGGGTGGTGCCGGACGCTTCGGCGCTGCTGGAAGCGGTGACCGGTGTGGAAACCCGGTTTCAGGGCGAGGCCCTGACGCTGGATCTGTCCGGACGCGAGCTGGTTGCCGTGGAGCCCCGGCTGGTGGACCGTCTGTTGACAGTGATCGCTCACCCACAGATCGCCCACATCCTGATCTC
This sequence comes from Marinimicrobium sp. C2-29, assembly GCF_038419845.1. NCBI lineage: Bacteria > Pseudomonadati > Pseudomonadota > Gammaproteobacteria > Cellvibrionales > Cellvibrionaceae > Marinimicrobium > Marinimicrobium sp. C2-29. Next base: position 217,283 of record NZ_JBCAQT010000004.1, on the reverse strand, counting down.
TCTGGGTATGCTGGGGATCTACATCGAGTTGCTCAGCCCCGGTCTGGCCCTGCCCGGCGTGATGGGGATCATCGCCGTGATTCTGGGGCTGGTGGGCGTCCAGGCGCTGCCGGTCAATCTTGGCTTCCTCTTGCTGCTGTTTGTGGGGCTGGTGCTGATGTTCGCCGAGCTGTTTGTGGCCGGGCTGGGAGTGCTGGGTATCGGCGGGGCCATTGCGTTTGTGCTCGGCAGCGTCAACCTGTTTGATATGCCGCCCACCGAGGAGTATCGCTCCACGGTGCTCTCGGTCAGCGTGGGGGTGAGCGCCGCCATTCTGCTCGCCACCTTTCTGATCGGTCGCGGACTTGCCGCCGGCCGACGGAAAAAGAAGAATCCCGCCCTGGGCAAAACCGGCGAAGCCATGGTCTCGTTCGATCGGGACGGATACGTGCTGGTGGAAGACCGGCGCTGGCCCGCCCAGACCCGCACGCCACTGCACCACGGCGACGCCATCGTGGTGGTGGGCGAAACCGATGACGGCAAGCTGGTGGTCGAGCCCGCCACCTCGGGTTGACCGTCGGTCCCTGTCGCCGTATCGATCTATTAACCTCGAAGCGGAGTAGTATTTATGAGTGACAATACGAGTTACACCCCACCGAAGGTATGGACGCCGGACGAGGACAACGGAGGCCGTTTTGCCGGCATCAATCGTCCCGAAGCCGGCGCCCGGCACGAACAGTCTCTGCCGGTGGGCAAGCATCCGTTTCAGCTGTATTCGCTGGGCACACCCAATGGCGTCAAGGTCACCGTCATGTTTGAAGAGCTGCTGGCTCTGGGCCACTCGGGGGCCGAATACGATGCCTGGCCCATCAACATTCTGGAGGGCGAGCAGTTCTCCACCGGCTTCGTTGCCGTCAACCCCAACTCCAAGATTCCGGCGCTGATGGACCATAGCGGGGAACAACCTTTCCGGGTGTTCGAGTCGGGCTCGATCCTGCTCCACCTGGCCGAAAAATTCGGGGCCTTCCTGCCCAAAGAGGGGCCCGCGCGGGTGGAGACCCTCAACTGGCTTTTCTGGCAGATGGGTGCCGCGCCCTTGTTGGGAGGCGGTTTCGGGCATTTCTATGCCTATGCCCCCGAGCCGATGAAATACCCCATTGACCGTTTCACGACCGAGGTCAAGCGCCAGCTCGATGTGCTGGACCGCCAGCTCGCGGACAACCGCTATCTGGCCGGGGACGCCTACTCCCTGGCCGATATCGCCAACTGGCCCTGGTATGGCGTCCTGGCGCTGGGTCGACTGTATGATGCCGGCGAGTTTCTGCAGATAGAGTCCTACAAACACCTGCAGCGCTGGGCGCAGGAGATCGATGAGCGCCCGGCGGTGCAGCGTGGCCGTATGGTCAACCGCCAGTGGGGCGATCCGGCCGAACAGCTACCGGAACGCCACGACGCCAGCGACTTTGAATTGCGCACCCGGGACAAGCTGGATGCCGCCGGCGAGTCTCCTTCGGGTGAGTATGTGTAAGAAATTGCCCGCTATCGCGACAGAAGATTCTGGAGGGCTGTTGCAGCCCGGCGGGACTGTACCCATTAACTGAACACAATGACTTTTGATGACGGAGAAAAGCACGAATGACAAAGCGGTTTTTTGCAGTGAAGCGGATGGTTCTGGCCCTGGGGGGCGTTTGCCTGGCGTCGGCCGAGTTGGCGACAGCCCAGAATACCTCCTCCATCGAAGACGTTCTGGTCGTCGGTGAAGCCCTCAGCGGCATGGGCAATATCCGCAGTGATCAGGTCAACGGCCCTTTCGGGCCGGGACAGACCATTGCCGACATCGGCCGCTCAATCACGCCGGTCACCGAAGATCTGCTCAACGAAGCCGCCATCGACAACCTGCAGCAACTGCAACGCGTGGCTCCCAATACCTTTCAGGCCAAGGGCTTCGGTGCGCCCAGTCTGCCCACATTGCGCGGCCAGCTGGGGGAAGTGTTTTCTTCCGGCATGCGTCGTCAGGTGGGCAACAATGGCCTGGGGATACCCCTGTCGTTCAACTCCATCGGTCAGATCGATATTGTGCGCGGTACCCCCTCGGTGATTCTGGGCACCACCCAGCGCACCGGCGGCTTTGTGAACATCACGCCCAAGCGTCCGGACCTGGACGAGCCCAGTGGTCGCCTGAGTCTCACTGGCGGTGAATGGGATCAGTACGGGGCCGTCCTGGATTACTCCTGGGTGCTGGACCCGGAACGTCAGGGCCTTCGTCTGAGTCTGGAACACAAAGACGAAGACAGCTTTTACGACTTCTCCAGTCACGAAAGTACCAACCTGTTTGGCGCCTACCGGTTGCTGCCCACGGAGAATCTCGAGTGGAACGTCTCACTGGAGTACTACGACGTGGACTGGACCGACAACGCTGGTTTCAACCGGCCCACGCAAAAGCTGATTGATGAAGGCCTCTATGTGCAGGGTCAGGGCGTGCAGCCCAACGGCTCTACCGTGCCCGGCGCCTTCGCCGTGGTCAGCCCCACCGGTGAAACCAGGATACCCCGCAACCGGGTGCACACCCATCCGGATGACATCAACAACGCACAGACGCTGCTGCTGCACTCGGTGTTCAATTTACAGCTGAGCGATTCGGTGAGTCTGGTCAACCGCAGCTACTACGAACATCTGGAGCGTGAAGAAATTGCCCAGAACAGTTTTGTGGAAATTGTCGACGGCGCGGACACCGTGGAAAACCGATTGGAGCTGCACATCGACAACACCACGCTCGGGGCCAACATCCGCTACAACAAAGTGCTGGGTTACAGTCAGTTCACCACCGAGGCGGATCTGCCCACCGACCTGACCGGTCCGATCAGCAATCGTGAAATACCGCTGACCGATGACCAGAAAGCCCGTCTGGTGGAGCTGCGCCCGGGTGTGTTTGTCTCGCCCGGCGCGCAGTACGATATCGACGGTGACGGCGCGGGCGACTTCAACCTGTCGGACACCACCGACTCCACCAGCACCCAGGCCGGGCTGTTTGCCCAGCACCGCCAGGCGCTGACCGATCAACTGCGCCTGACATTGGGAGTTCGCGGCGACTGGTACGATGTCACCGCGCGCGATCCCATCGCCCCCGAGGGAGTGGAAGCGGCCAGAGACAGTCACAGCGACTTTCTCAAGGCCGGTGACGCCAGCCTGCACTACTCGGCCACTGCGGATGTCAGCCTGTATGCCACCGCCAGTTACAGCGAATCCACCAGCAACAGCATGGCGGGTGGCAATGTTCTCGGTGCCAACAACGAGATCGACCCGCTCAACTTCGCCACCGAAAATACGCTGTACGAGCTGGGCCTGAAATACGCCCCGAGCGGCTCGCCCTGGTACGCCGATGTCGCGCTGTTTGACCAGACCCGCAGCCTGCGCAACCGCGATGGCAGCAACAGCGGTGTGGCCACCAAAGGCATTGAGGCCCAGCTGTTCTATCGGGGCGAGCGCGCCTGGGCGAGCGTCGGCGCGAACGTCCTGGATGCGCATTTTGACAATTCCGCCGCCTTTCAGGCGGCCGAACAGGTCGCCGATGCCTTCGACAATTCCCGCCCGGACATTGTCGAAGGGACCGGCGTCGGCGCCCCCAACTTTGCCGCCTTCCCGCCCTCCAACCAGCGGCTGCAGGGCCTGCCGGACTGGAGTCTGTCGGCCGCCAGTGGCTATTCGCTGAATGAGCGCTGGTCGGTGGGTGGTTCGGCGGTGGTCACCAGCGACTACCCGCTGGATTATCGGCAGACGGTGACCATTCCCGAGCAGTTCACCCTGAACGCCAATATGGCCTATGAGTTCAATCAGGGGCAGAGCCGGATCCGTCTGGACATCTTCAATCTGACCGATGAGGAAAACTGGACACCGGTGTTTGAAGGCGGGTATTTTGGCTCCTCACTGGTTTTCCCGGAATTGCCACGGCATGTACAGATTCAGTTTACCCAGCGTTTTTAAACCTCTTGTCGCCGCTCTGCTGCTCTGGAGCGGCGGTGCCTTCGCCGGTGATGACTGGTCGTCGGTGCTGGAGGAGGCGCGCGGCGACACCGTCTATTTTTACGCCTGGGGCGGCTCGGACTCGGTCAACCAGTATTTACGTTGGGCCGATCGGGAGCTGAACCGGCAGTACGGTGTCCGTCTGCGCCACGTCAAGGTCAGCGATATTGCCGAGGCGGTGCACCGGCTGCGCAACGATCAGGCGGCGGGTCGGGCCGAGGGCGGAGCGATGGATCTGCTGTGGATCAATGGCGAGAACTTCCATGCCCTGAAACGGGATGATCTGCTGGAACCGGAACTACTCACGACCATTCCCAATCGCGAAAATCTGCTGCTCGACGAGCTGCCGCTATTGAGTGACTTTGGCGTACCGGTGGATGGCCTCGAGGTCCCCTGGGGCATGGGCCAGTTCAATCTGGTGGCCCGCGAGGGAGCCTTTTCATCCGCGTCGATCACGCCGGAGGCGTTGCTGGATTTTGCCAGGGACAACCCCGGGCGAGTGAGCTACCCGAAACCGCCGGATTTTATCGGCACCACCTTTCTGAAGTCGCTGCTGCAGGCGCTCACCGACAATGACGAGCGCCTGTATCAGCCGGCGGACGATGAGGCGGTGGCCGCGCTTCTGCCGGCGCTGTGGGATTACCTTGACCAGCTGCACCCCCGGCTCTGGGAGGAGGGCGAGACCTTTCCCCAGTCCGCCGCGCAGCAGTGGCAATGGCTGGCGGATGGGCAGCTGGCGCTCGCGTTCAGCTTCAATCCCCAGGAAATGGAAGCGAAAATCAGGGCCGGGCGCCTGCCCGAGGATGTCAGCCAGCACCACTTCGCTCATGGCGCCATCACCAACAGCCACTATCTCGCGGTGCCACGCAATGCCACCCACAAGGCGGCGGCCAGAGTCGCCATCAATTTCCTGATTTCCGGGCCCGCCCAGCAGCGCAAGGCGGACACCGACCACTGGGGCGATCCGGCGGTAGTCCGGCTCAAGAGTGAGCCACATCGGCTGCCCACAGCGGAGGAGCTGCATGCGAGCTGGCAGGACGTGCTGGAGGAGCATTGGCTCGCGCGCTACCAATAAACCGGACCCTGAGTCTCCGGACCGGGGCCGGGTTGTGTCTGGCACTGCTGGTTGGCGTCCCGGTACTGGCGTCGCTGCTTCCCTATCTGGGTCAGGTTGTGGATCTGAACTCGCCGGCCATTACCGGTTTTCTGAACTCGCCGGGGCTGGTCACCGCCCTGGTTTACTCTCTGCTTCTGGCTTTCACGGCGCCGCTGCTGGCCTGCTACACGGCGCTGGCTTTCGGGTATTACCGTCCGCGCCGGTTGCTCGGCTGGCTTTCTCCGTTTCTGTCCATCCCCCATCTGGCCTTCGCGGTGGGCGTCCTGTTCCTGTTCAGCCCCACCGGCTGGTTGGTGCGCGCGCTGCACAGTCTGTTGGGCGTCTTTGAATCGCCGCCGGCCTCCGCGCTGCTGGCGGACCGCTCCTGGTTTACCCTCTTCTGGGTCCTGCTGCTCAAAGAAATTCCGTTTCTGTTGCTGATGGTACAGAGCGCCCTGACCCAGATCCCCGCCGAGCGCTACCTGCAGGCCGGGCAGACCCTGGGCCACTCCCGCCGCGCGAGTTGGTGGCTGCTGGTGGTGCCGGAGCTGCTCACCCGCCTGCGCCTGCCCATGGCGGCGGTGGTGATCTATACCCTCTCGGTGGTGGATGTGCCGCTGTTGATCGGCCCCAACCTGCCGGGCGTCTGGGCGCAACAGGTGTTTCAGTGGCAGCAGGACTTTTCGGCGCAAGCGGCGCACTCCGCCGTAGTGGGGAGTCTGCTGTTGTTGGCTCTCGCCCTGACCCTGCTATGGCTGAATCGGCAACACGAGCGGGTGTACACCGGGCTGCTTCGCTGGCACCGGCGAACCGACCTGATGACGCCCCGGTGGTTGAGCCGGGTGGGCTCTGCGCTGCAGTCGGTGGCGCGGCTCTGGCTGCCCCTGATGGCGCTGATCTCGCTGGGCGTCCTGGCCGCGCTGCTGGTCTGGTCCTTCGCCGGGAGCTGGTTCTATCCGGACCTGTGGCCCGGTGCCTTCAGTCTGTCGACCTGGCAGAGCGAATGGCCTTTCCTGCTGCCATTGCTGGGGCAGACCCTCCGGCTGGCCTTGATCAGCGCCAGTGTCGGACTGGTCGCGGCCCTGGTGTGCCTGGAGTGGCAGGCCCGGCGGGATCGCTACTGGCCCCAATGGATCCTGCTGCTGGGGCTGTTCGTGCCGCAGCTGCCATTGGTGATGGGGTGGCAGTTCGGTCTCAGTGCGTTTCGCCTCGACCCCCACTGGGGCTGGGTGCTCTGGGCGCACTGCGTGTTCACTTTTCCCTATGCTTATCTGATGCTCTCCGGTGATTACCGCCGGTTCAACCGCCGATGGTTGCTGGTGGGGCAGAGCCTGGGGTATTCGTCCCTGGTGTGCTGGTTCCGACTGCTACTGCCGATACTCAAGCAGCCGGTGATCTATGCCTGGGTCATTGCCTTCTCGGTCAGCGTCGCCCAGTATCTGCCCACGCAACTGGTCGGTGCCGGCCGCGTGGTGACCATTACTACCGAGGCGGTCAACATCGGCAGCGGGGGTGATCGCCGCCTGTTGGGGTTTTATGCGCTCTGGCAGATGCTCTTGCCACTGGCCCTGCTGCTACTGGCTGCCCTGATCATCTGGCGCCGACGCCCGGCTTTGAACAACAACCCCTCAACCGATAATGGAGTCGCCTGATGCTCGATGCCCGACTCATCCCCCTGACCCGTCCACCGCTGAACTGGTTGGCGCAGAAACTGGATCGACGCGGCATCACCGCCGATCAGGCCACCCTGGGGGGCTTTGCCATCGGCATGCTGTCAGTGCCGCTGCTTGCGTTTGAATGGTACGCGGCGGCACTGCTCGCCATTATTCTCAATCGCCTGAGTGACGGCCTGGACGGGGCCCTGGCCCGCATTCAGGGGCTGAGCGATGCCGGCGGCTTTCTCGATATCGTGCTCGATTTCATTTTCTACAGCGCGGTCGGTTTCGGCTTTCTGCTCGCCAACCCGGAGCAGAATGCGTTCTGGGCGGCGTTGCTCATGCTCTCTTTTGTCGGTACCGGCACCACCTTCCTCGCCTTTGCCATCATGGCCAACAAGTATCACCTGGACAGCCCCGATTACCCGCAGAAGTCCCTGTACTACATGGGCGGGCTGACCGAGGGGACTGAAACCATCGTGGCATTGATTCTCTTCTGCCTGTTTCCCGCTTACTTTCCCTGGCTCGCGGGTATCTTTGCCGCGATGTGCTGGATCACCACAGTGGCCCGCATTCGGGCGGGGTTTACCACGCTCAATGCACTGTCTCCGCGGGTCAGAGTGGAGTGACAACCACGGCCGGCGACGTCGATACTGAGCTATGGGATGATTATGGCGCCATTCCCGGAATCTTTTACCGGATTGGGGTCTAAAGTCGACGCCGCGTGTAAGAAACCTGCGCTATGATTCGACAGACGGGTTAACGATCGGAGTGGTTCGAGCACCCGGTTTCGTTATGACACAACTCTCTAATTCCAAAGGAGCACACCCATGAAATCATTCAACAAGCCCATGATCGCCTCCGCCAGTGCCGCCCTGTTGCTCGGTTTGAGCAGCCAGGCCACCGTTGCGGAAAACCCCTTTGTCGCCGAGTCCATGTCCAGTGGCTATACGCAACTGGCACATGATCACAGCAAGGATGCAGAAGGCAAGCGTGGTGAGGGAAAGTGTGGTGAAGGTAAATGCGGCGAAGACAAAGCCAGGGACAAAGCCGACGGCGAAGGCAAGTGTGGTGAAGGCAAATGCGGGGAAGACAAAAAAGATCGCATGGACAAAGAAGACAAGGATGCTGAAGGCAAATGTGGCGAAGGCAAATGCGGTGCCTGATCGCTCCGTTACCTGAGCCAGGAGCAGACGAAGTCCGCCGGGCTTCGTCTGGCTCTCCGCTTCGGCAAGAGTTTTTAATGTTCAGAACTATTAGTGCTAAGGGTGAACCATGACAGTGGCTAAACCGCCCCCCGATAAAGGCGTCGGATTGGGCCTGCGCCGGGAGCTGCTCAGCCAGCTCCCGGTGGAGCCCGATGGCGAGCTAGATTTTCTGGAAGTGGCCCCGGAAAACTGGATGGCCCTGGGAGGGCGCCTGGGTAAACAGTTTCGCGCGCTGACCGAACGCTACACCTTTACCACTCACGGGCTGTCACTGTCGTTGGGCAGCCCCGCTCCGCTGGATACCGGTTTTGTTCAGCGGATCAAACAGTTTCTGGACGAACACCGGATCGCGCTCTATACCGAACATCTCAGTGCCTGCAGTGACGATGGCCATCTGTACGATCTGATGCCCGTACCTTTTACCGAAGAGGGCGTGCGCTGGATCGCCGGACGAATCCGGCAGGTGCAGGATATTCTCGAACGGCGCATCGCCGTGGAAAATGTCTCCTATTACACGCCGGTCAACACCGGCCCGGCTGCCGCGCTGGATGAGGCGACCTTCATTCAGGCGGTGCTGGCCGAAGCCGACTGTGATCTGTTGCTGGACGTCAACAACGTCTACGTCAACAGCATCAATCACCGCTATGATCCAGAGGTGTTCATTCGCTCCATGCCAGCCGATCGGGTGCACTACATGCACATTGCCGGGCACTACCGGGAGGCCGAAGATCTTCTGGTGGATACCCACGGCGCCGATGTGGTGGATCCGGTGTGGCATCTGCTGGACGTGGCCTACGACCATGTGGGCGCTTGTCCCACGTTACTGGAACGGGATTTCAACATTCCGCCGCTGCCGGAGTTGTTGCAACAGACCCGTGCCATTCGCGCCCGTCAGAGCGAGGTGCTTCATGTCGGCGCCCTCTGACTATCGCGACGCCCTGCTGGAATTTTCCGGCGCGATTCGCGACCCGCGCGCGGGTGAGCCCGAGAACATTGAGCCCCGGCGCATGGCGATTTATCAGGATCTGTTTTTCAACAACCTGAACGGGTTTCTCAGTAACGGTTTTCCGGTATTCAGATCCCTGATGTCCGAGCAATGGTGGCAGCGGGAGGTGCGTAACTTCATGCGGCACCACCGCTGCCGGAGTCCCCTGTTCTGCGACATCGGGCGCGAGTACCTGGACTATGTGAAGTCTGACCAGCGCGAAGCCACCCCGGAGGACCCACCCTTCATGGCGGAGCTGCTGCACTACGAGTGGGTGGAGCTGGCACTGGACATTGCCCCGGCGCCCAGCGAAGCAGAGCTGGCGGACCTGAACGATGATCTGCTTGCGGGCCATCCCGTGCTGTCACCGCTGGCCTGGTTGCTCGAATACCAGTACCCGGTGCATCAGATTGCTCCCGAATACCAGCCGGTCGAACCGCCCGAACAACCCACCTGGTTGCTGGTCTATCGCAACCGCGAGGATCGGGTGGCCTTCATGGCATTGAACGCCTTCAGTGCCCGTTTGCTTGCGCTGTTGGAAGAGACGGACAGAAGTGGGGAAGCCTTGCTGCGACAACTGAGCGAAGAGGCCCCCGGCATCGACCCCGAGGCGCTGATGACCGGAGGAGAAGTGTTGTTGCAGCAGCTGTATGATCTGGGCGCCCTGCTGGGCGCCCGTGCTATTAGCGTCCCAGCTACTCGATGATTCCGACGGTATCCATGTAGTAATCGGTGTAGGTGTTGTATTGGCCGCGCTGCCAGACGAGTGCATCGTGCTCCTCACCCGGGACGAACATCGGGCGGATGTTGTGGCGCGCCGGGTCCCGGGTGATCTGCTCCCACTGAACCGTTGAAGTTTCGTCTTGCTCGCCGATATCAGCGCGGAAGATCTGATGCTTGCCGCCCAGGGCCTCACCGGTCGAGGGGTGCACATCCGTTGAAATGACCACTTCGCTCGGGTCTTCCGGGTTGAGACTGATCAGGCCGGTGTAGCTGGCCTCGCGCTCGTACAGCCGGCTGCCGGCGTGGGCGACTTCGCGGTCGATCCACTGCTCGCCGTCCCAGGAGGCCAGCCGGTAGCGTTGGTCGTTGTTGCTCAGGTAGAGCGAGTAGCCGATGTGGGGATGACCCTGCTCGTCCAGAACGATAGAGCTGGTCCAGGCGCTTTCGTGGGCACTGAGCTCGTGGCCCCGGAAGTCGCCACCGCCACCCTGATAGACCCGCTCGGATTCGGATGGCTTCAGTGGTCCGTCCTGTTCCAGATTTTTGATCAGACGGCCATCGGCGGTATAGAAATTCCCGTTCCGGAACTCAGCGTAGTAAATACTGGTGCCGTGGTCGCGCGGGTGAGCGTCGGTAAAGGAAACCGCGACGGTGTCCTGCCCGTTGCTCGCGTAACGGGGGTAAGGTCGAGTGCGTCCCTCCACCTCACTTTTGATGAAGTGAACGGGCTCGCCCCAGGTTTTTCCCTCATCCTCGGAGGTGACGAAGGTGGGGTTCCACTCGATGCCCCGGTAAAAGTTGTACAGGGTGTCTTCGTCGGCCAGGTGGTACAGGTTCATGTAGGTGACCGGCTCACCGCTCTCGATGGTGTGCTCTTCGCCCCAGTTCAGGTGGTCGTCCGTGTCGGAAAAGCGGTAGTAGTGCTTGTTCTCGGTGCTGTGACGGGCGTACACCGCCAGCAGGCTGTCGTCCGGGCGGGCAAAAAACGCGGGAGAGTTGTGATCGTCATGGTCGAAGTGCTTGTGCAGGGTGGTGCGGCCCAGAATGGTGTTCTCTTCCAGGTCGTACACACCCACCGCCGCATCGCCGATGCCGTTTCCGGCCACGCCGCCGACAATCAGTTGGCCATCGTGGATGATGGCGCGCGGATCCTGAAACCAGCACCAGCCGCCGTTGTACATGAAAGTCTGAACGGTGTGGTCGGTTTCTTTTGCCTTGGCTGTTTCTTGTGATTCAAGCAGTTTGTAGACTTCCGAACCTGCGGCCAGAAAGGCGCCTACGCCATAGACCTCGGTGTAATCCGGAAAAGACTCCCCCGGTTCGGCACCAACCGGTTGAACATGCCCCAGAAGCCCCTCCTCGGTGACCGCATCGGCCAGTTCCTCCCAGGCACTCATTACCACCGGTTGATAGGTGTCCCGATCGAGAACGCCCTCATTGATGCCCCAGGCCAGGCCAAAAGTGAAAAAGGCGGTGCCACTGGTTTCCTTGATCGGGTAGTGCTCAGGGTCTCCGAGCAGGCCCATGGACCAGGTGCCATCCTCGCGCTGGATGGACCGGATCTTCCGGGCCATTTTTTTGTAGAGAGCCAGATAAAAGTCACGATGCTCCCAGTCTTGAGGCAGGTCGGGAATCATCAGAGCCAGACCGGCGAACACCCAACCGTTGCCACGGGACCAGTAGATGTGCTCCCCATTTTCTTCGTACTGATCGAAGAAGCTGGAGTCCCGGAAAAAGAGTTGGTCTTCCTCACTCCAGAGCAGATCGTAGGTGGCGAGGTACTCCTGGTGCATGAAGTCCAGGTATTTCTCCTCTCCGGTGACTTTTGCCAGTCGTGCCCAGACCGGGGGCGCCATAAACAGGGCGTCACACCAGCCCCAGCGGTCGTGAGCGTGGGTGTTTTCGGCATTCCAGTCCAGGGTACCGGTTTTCGGGTTGTCCAGAATCCAGTCAAACTGCTTCCGCAGGGGCTTGATCATCTCCGGGTTGTTGAAGTCTTCGTACAGAGAAAGATAGAACTGGCCCACGACATGGTCATCGGCGTGGTAGGGGCGTTTGTGTAACGTCCAGTCATTGCGTTCGCCGATCATTTTCAACCATTCGGTGTATTTGGGATCGTCGGCGATTTTGCGCCACTGGTTCATGCCCGCGTAGAGCGCGCCGTTGTGCCACTCCAGGTCGTGGTACTGCTCGCGGTTGGCCCACTCCGGTGGGTCCTGGGGCAGGGCGCGGTATTTGCCCTGCTCGTCGAAGTGCTCGATTTGCCAGTCGGCCACTTTTTTGGTCAGAGCCTTGACGGACTCGGGCGTGAACTCCCGGGGTGGGGTATCCGCTGTATGCTGACAACCAAATACCAGTAGTAATGTGCATAGTGACAGGGCGCGTGCAAGGAATCTCATGCGGTGATTCTCCACTCTCTAGCATTATTGTTTGTGACGGTTTTTGACCAGAAATGAATGGTAGCACTCGTGGTAAGACAATACTATATACAGGCCTGGTCGTAAGCATGCGGTCGACCCGGCGACTCAACGCCCCTCGAACCGATTCTGATCGATAGGGTAAACTGGTGCTATCACTGATGTTTGATGAGGCACCTATGACATTAGGCCAGAACCGGCTCCTTCTCAACTGCGACATGGGCGAAAGCTTTGGTCCCTGGACCATGGGGCGGGACGAAGAGGTGATGCCACTGGTGGATATGGCCAGTATCGCCTGCGGCTTTCATGCCTCCGACGCGGTCACCATGACCCGTACGGTGCTGTTGGCCAAACAGGCCGGCACCCGCATCGGGGCGCACCCCAGCTACCCGGACCTGGTGGGCTTTGGCCGGCGCAGCATGCAGTGCAGCCCGCGCGAAATCACCGCCCTGGTGCAATACCAGGTCGGGGCGCTGGAGGGCATCAGCCGGGCACAGGGGCAGCCGTTGCACTACGTCAAACCCCACGGCGCCCTCTACAACGACATGATGAAAGACCACGACATTCTTCGCGCCGTACTCGAGGCAGTGGCCTCCTATGACCGGACGCTGTCGTTGGTGGTTTTGGCCCGGACCGACAACACGCCTCTGAGAACAATTGCCGAAGAGTTCGAAGTGCCCCTGTTGTTTGAAGCCTTCGCCGACCGTGCTTACGACCGGGACGGCTTTCTGGTGGCTCGCTCCATTGCGGGTTCGGTCTACCACAATGAGAGTGCCATTCTGGAACAATCCCTGATGCTTGCGCGCGAGGGCGCGGTGAAAACGCTCGAGGGCACACGCATCGAGCTCGAGGCGGATACCCTCTGTGTGCACGGCGACAATGACGAATCGGTCCGCGCAGTGAAGAATCTTCGCGCCGCTCTGGATCGCCACTACGGTGATGCCCCGGCATGACGGCCTGGCGCATCGAGAACGCCGGAGCCGATGCGTTGATCATCCGCTTTGGCGACACCATCGACCCGGCGCAGGTGCCCCGCATTCGGGTGGCCACCGACCGCCTGGCGCAGGGGCTCAAAGGGCAGGTGAAAGACCTGGTGCCCTCCTACACCACCCTGATGGTGGTCTACGATCCGGTGCAGAATGACTTTGACAGCCTCGGCCGGAAAATCACCCGGCTCTTGGGCCAGCTCGACGAACGCCAGCCCCAGGTTGGACGTCTGGTGGAAATCCCCGTCTGGTATGACCCCGAGGTCGGGCCCGACCTGGAGCGCGTGGCCGCGCACCATCAACTCAGTATCGAGGAGCTCATCCGCCGGCACAGCGAGTGCGAGTACGTGGTGTTTGCCATCGGCTTTGCGCCGGGCTTTGCCTATATGGGCCATGCGCCCGAGTCCATCGCGACGCCCCGGCTGGCCACGCCGCGTGAGCGCGTCCCCGTCGGTTCTGTGGCACTGGCCGACCGGCAGACAGCCGTCTACCCCATTGCCACCCCGGGTGGCTGGAACCTTCTGGGTCGCACCGCCATGATCCTGTTCGACCGGGAGCGGGAGACGCTCTGCCCGTTGGCCGCCGGCGACCGGGTCCGCTTTGTACCGGTCGGGCGGGCGCAATTTCTCGAGGCCGGAGGCGTGATCTGATGGCGCGCGAGACGGCGGCTGGCATCCGGGTCATCAACCCCGGCGTCCTGACCCTGGTGCAGGACCTGGGGCGCTTTGGCTATCAGCATCTGGGACTGTCCCCCGGAGGCGCGGCCGACGAGCATGCCTTTCTCTGGGCCAATCGCCTGTTGGGGAATCCGCCCGGCAGCGCCCAGTTGGAAATCTGTCTGGGCGGTCTGCAACTGCAGGCAAAGGTCGCCACCCGCATGGCCATTACCGGCGCCGACTTGCAGGCCACATTGAACGGCCGCGTGCTCGCGCCCTGGCAGACCTTTGCGGTCACGCCCGGTGACCGGCTGCACTTTGGGCATCCCCGTGGGGGTGTGAGGGGTTACCTGGCGGTGCAGGGTGGGTTCGATATTGCGCCCACTTTCGGGTCCGTCTCCACCGTCATGCGCGAACAGATCGGCGGACTGGACGGTTGGGGCCGGCCGCTGGCAAAGGGCGACTTTCTGCCCTGCGCCGAGGGCACGGGCCCTTCGCTACGGGTGCCCTGGCGGTACCTGCCGGACTATCAACGGCCGCTGGTCCTCAGGGTCATTGCGAGCGACCAGTCCGAAGCAGTCGGTGCCGGGCTTTTGGAAAAACTGTGTCAATCTGATTATCAGATTTCGGCCCAGAGCGATCGCATGGGCGTGCGCCTGTCGGGCGAAGCCTTGCGCCCGCAACAGGGCGGCATTGTGTCTGAGGGGCTCGGTTTTGGCACGGTTCAAATACCGCCCGACGGTCAGCCCATCATCATGCTCAAAGACCGTCAGACCATTGGAGGTTACCCCAAGCTGGGTACGGTATTTCCGCTGGATGCCTTCGCTCTGTCGCAGCGTCAGCCGCACACTACAGTGACTTTTGAGCCTATCGCGCTCCATGATGCCCAAGGGAGGCTGGCCCGTTTTTATCGGTTCTTCGGTGTGTGAATGGTCAAAGGCGTCGGATCCATTGTTCCGATTCATTGGCCGAATTCATTGAGAGATCAGCGCCATGTTGGGAACAATCTGTACTAGACTGGATTCTAACGCGTGCTTGTAAGCACTTTCAGGAAAAAGTGATGGACATCAATCTGGGACAGTGACGCAAATGATGGATGTTGAACCCGAACCGAAAAGACGCTACCACACGGCTTACCAAAGCAGTGCGGAGTTTGATCGATCACTCCTGCGCACCATTCAGGAAGCTTCCCCCGATGGCATTCTGGTCGTCGATGGCGATGGCGTTATTGTTTCCTACAACCAGCGTTTTATCGAAACCTGGCAAATCCCCACCGATTACCTCGATGCCAACCTGGATGAAAACGGCACCATCCCCGAAGAGAAGCTGATGAATGCCGCCCTGGCTCAGCTCAAGGACCCGGAAGCGTTCATCCGACGAGTTCAGGAGCTCTATGAGCGCCCGTATGAAGAGGATCACACCGAGCTGGAATTGAGGAACGGGACGGTGCTTGAGCGTCACTCCATGGGGTTGCACGCCGACAACGGGCATTATTTCGGACGGGTCTGGTTCTTCCGCGACATTACCGATCGCAAACAGAGAGAGTGTGTGCTGCGCGATATGGCCTGGTACGACCCCCTGACAAAGGAGCTCAACCGCGGCCACTTTCTCGAACGTGCGAACGAAGAGGTCGAGCGCGCGCAGCGGTCTCACACACCCATCGGCCTGCTGATGCTGGACCTGGACCACTTCAAAGACGTCAACGATCAGTACGGTCACGCGGCGGGCGACAAGGTTCTGGAGGTGGTCTGTAAACGCTGGCGGGCCGCCTTGCGTTCCGTCGACCTGTTGGGGCGGGTAGGGGGCGAAGAGTTTGCCATTCTGCTGCCCGACAGCGACTGGGAAACCACGCAATCGGTGGCGGAACGGCTCCGTGCGGTGGTTGCAGATCAAACGGTCAGCTCGGGAGAGGTTGAGATTGACTGCACACTCAGCGGTGGAGTCGTGCAGGTTCGGCTCGAGGATCAGAACATTCACGATGCCTTGAGCCGCGCAGACGAGGCCCTTTATCGGGCCAAAGCCAATGGCCGAAACCGGATGGAGCCAGAGCACCCGCACCAAAAGTGCCGGGCATAAACCTTATAGCAAACAAACGCTAAAACTTCGCTCAATATTGCAATTTCGTCTTTGAGCTGGAGTGAATCGACCGGCCTTTTTAGTGAGTTGATCATTGGCTGGCCTGCCCGAAGTGGTGTTTACGGTAGGCCAGCGGCGTGGAGCCCAGCATCCGTTTGAAGTGGCGGATGAAACTGCTGTGATCGTAAAAGCCGCAGTCGAGGGCGACCTCTGAAATGGGGGCCGTGCCGGTACGCAGCTGCTCGCAGGCGATCAGAATGCGCAGGCGAATAATATACTCCCGGGGGCTCGCCCCGAAGGTTTCGACAAAACGACGCTCCATCTGTCGTTGGGAAAAACCGAACTGCTGCGCGATATCGGGTATGTTCAGGCGTTCGGCGTAGTGTGAGCGGATATGCTCCACCACCTTGAAAATCGGTCGTTGGTGATGGTCGTGCATGCGTTCATAGCTCTGCACAATGCCACACAAGCCCACCACCTCCCCCTTTCGGTTGAACAGCGGTACTTTATGAGTGACACACCACTCGGGCAGCCCCTCGCGGGTGGGGAAGAGTTCGATCAGGTCGTGTAGCGGCTCGGCCGTGCGAAACACAGCGGCATCATCGCGGCGAAATTTTTCCACCATGTACAGCGGAAAGAGGGTGTCATCCCGGCGACCGTAAAGCGCCTGGGCGCTGGGACAGCCACAGCGCTCGGCAAAGGCCTGATTGCCCGTCATGATGTGGCCGTCGCGGTCTTTGACGAAGTACAGCACGCTGGGCATATACTCGAACAGCAGCCCGGCTGAGTGCCTTGGGTCGAGTTCTGCCAGCCACGTGTCTAATGGAATCATGTCGAAATAATACAATTTTTTTACGACAAGGTACAAGCCACGCCTGGACAATCGGGCTAGCATAAGCCCCAGTCAAAAATCTGAACTTGGGGACATTATTATGCAATTTGGCGCCAGCACCTGGTTGTGGACATCGCCTTTTACCAGTGATCAGGTGGAGCTGCTGCAAAAGATCGCGGAGTTGGGCTTTGATTTTGTGGAATTCCCGGTTGAAGACCCCTCGCATTACGATGTGGATCAGCTCCGCCCGGTCCTGAAGGACCTCGGGCTGGAAGCGGTGGTCTGTACCGCCGTGGTGGGAGATCGCGACCTGAGTAGCGAGTATCCCCAGGTCCGCCGCAGAGCCCTGATGTACTTCGAGTCCTGTCTGAAGCTGGCCGAGGGCCTGGGCTCCAGCGTTCTAGTTGGTCCGCTCTATGCCCCAGTGGCCAAGCCCCGCCTGTCCACAGAAGCGCTGCGCACCGCCGAGTGGGAGCGCTCGGTGGCGAGCCTGGCCCAGCTGTCGAAAACAGCGGGCGAGCTCGGGGTTCGTCTGGGGCTGGAGCCGCTTAACCGCTTTGAAACCGACATGGTCTGCACCGTCGAGGACGCCCAACGCATGCTCGCGGATGTGGGCAGCCCCCACCTGGGCATTGCCCTGGACAGCTTTCACATGAACATCGAAGAAACCGACTTTCGCGCGGCGGTCAAACAGGCCGGGGACCGGCTGGTGCACGTGCAGGTCTCGGACAGCCATCGGGGCGTACCCGGCGACGGCAACAGCGACTGGGCCGGGCTGCGCGAGGGCCTGCGTGCGGTGGGTTACGACGGCAAGCTGTCGATCGAGAGCTTTACCCCGGACGCGTCCGGTCTGGCCGAGGCCGTGTGCATCTGGCGCCGCTTCGCCCCCACCCAGGATGAATTTGCCCGCCGAGGGCTGGAGTTCCTGCGCCGCTGGTGGACGCAGGCATAACCATAAGCTTTACTGAAATATCTGACTAGGAGAGATTGAACCATGGCGAATAACGACAAATTGCGAGTAGGACTGGTTGGCCTGGGCTTTGGTGCCGAGTTCATTCCCATTTACCAGGCGCACCCCAACGCCGAAGTGGTGGCTCTGTGCCAGCGCAACAAAGACAGCCTGAACGAGCTGGCCGACAAGTTTGACGTGGCCGAAAACGGTCGCTATACCACCTACGAAGACATGCTGGCCGACCCCAATGTGGACGCGGTGCACATCAATACCCCCATTGGCGACCACGCCCGGCACAGCATCATGGCGCTAGAGGCGGGCAAGCACGTGGCCTGTACCGTGCCCATGGCCACCACCGTGGAAGATTGCGAGCGCATCGTAAAAGCCGCCAAGGCCAGCGGCAAGACCTACATGATGATGGAAACCGTGGTCTACAGCCGCGAGTACCTGTTCGTCAAAGAGATGTATGACCGTGGCGATCTGGGCCGCATTCAGTTCCTGCAGGCCAGCCACCAGCAGGACATGGAAGGCTGGCCCAGCTACTGGGAGGGCATGCCGCCCATGCACTACGCGACTCACTGCGTCGGCCCCGTACTGGGCCTGCAGCGCAAGCTGGCCAGCCAGGTGCAGTGCATCGGCTCGGGCAAGATCCGCGATGAGTTTGCCAAAATCTACGGCTCGCCCTTTGCGATCGAGTCCTGCCACATTCAGATGAAAGACTCTGACGTGGGCGCGCGCATTTACCGCTCGCTGTTTGACACCGCCCGTCAGTACCGCGAGAGTTTCGATGTCTACGGCTCGGAAAAATCCTACGAGTGGCCCCTGATCGAAGGCGAAGACCCGGTCATGCACACGCGCGGCAAGCCCGAGCCGGATGTGCCAGAGAAAGTCAAAGTGCCGGACTACGCGCACCTGCTGCCGGAAGAGATTCAGTCGTTTACCGGCCAGGGCGTCTACGATGAAGAGCACGAGCACCTGAGCTTCACCCAGGGTGGCGGTCACGGTGGTTCCCACCCGCACCTGGTGCACAACTTCATCCGCGCCGTGCTGGAGAACTACAACGCCTATCCCAATGTGATCGAGTCGGCCAACATCACCTGTGTGGGCATTCTCGCGCACGAATCCGCGATGGCGAATGGCGAACTGAAGCACATGCCGGCGTTTACGCTCGAGGTGGAATAACACCTCGTCGAGAACAACAAAAACAATGATCCAAAGAGACCGGTTGTACCTGACACCAAACTGTGAGAAAGCGGTAATAATATGAATAAACTCAACACAAAGTGGGCCGCCTGGCGGCCCCGCCTTGGCACTTTGCTCCTGTCGGCACTGTTGCTTCCGGCCATCGGCTGTTCCAAAGCAGGCAGTGAACCTGATTCTTCGGCAACGAGCGAAGACGATGGCGTCATCAATCTGTTGTTTATCGGCCACGGCCATCGCGAAGGCGATGGCATCCACATGTCCTACCAGAACGCGCCGCTGTTCAATCAGTCGCTGGGGCGTGAAAAGATCTTCATGGAGTATGTCGAAAATCTCGACCGCTTGAGCGATGAAGGCCTGGCCGACGTGGATGCGGTCATGCTGTACGCCAACTACGGCGAGCTGTCCAGCGAGCGCGAAGAGGCGCTGCTGCGCTTTGTGGAAGAGGGCGGTGCCTTCCTGCCCATCCACAGTGCCAGCGCCTGCTTCGGTCACTCTGATGACTACGTCGACCTGGTCGGCGGCCGTTTCAAGAGCCACGGTGCCGGCGAGTTTACCGCCACCATCGCGCCGGGGCAGGAAGATCACCCGGTCATGCAGGGTTTCGAGCCCTTTGAGACCTGGGATGAAACCTACGTTCACAGCGACCACAACGAAGAAGGCCGCACCGAGCTGATGCTGCGCGAGGAGGAGCCCTGGACCTGGGTGCGCGAGCAGGGCGAGGGCCGGGTGTTCTACACCGCCTACGGCCACGACGAGCGGACCTGGGGGCAACCGGAATTTCACGACCTGTTGATTCGCGGCATTCTCTGGAGTGTGGGCGAGGAAAAGCGCGAGGCCAATCGCGCCCTGGTCGAGACGCTGCCGGAAGCGACCTACCAGGAGGAGGGCACCGTGCCCAACTACCGGCGCATCGAGCCGGCCCCGAAATTCCAGAAAGCCTTCAGCGTTGAAGACTCCATGGCTCTGACCATGGTGCCGGAAGGTTTTGAATTGCAGCTGTTCGTCAGCGAGCCGGATATCGTCAATCCCATCGCCTTCACCTGGGACGAACAGGGCCGCCTGTTCGTACTCGAATCCGTGGACTATCCCAACGACCAGGCGGAAGATGGCAGAGGTAACGATCGTATCAGCGTGTGTGAAGACACCGATGGCGACGGCCAAGCCAATGGCTGCGAAGTGTTCGCCGACGGCTTGAGTGTTCCCACCAGCATCACGCCCCTCAACGGCGGTTTTGTGGTGTCGCAGGCCCCGGACTTCCTGTTCTTCAAAGACACCACCGGTGACGGCAAGGCCGATGTGCGCGAAGTGCTCAACACCGGCTGGGGCACCCGGGATACCCATGCGGGCCCATCCAACCTCGAGTACGGGCACGACAATCGCCTCTGGGGCGCGGTCGGCTACTCCGAAGCGCCGGAAGATGAAGACGGCGAGAGCTTCCAGAACGGCGTCTACCGGATGGATCTCGATGGCACCAACATTGAGCCCATCGGTCAGTTCAACAACAACACCTGGGGCCTGGCCTTCAGTGAAGACTTTGAGGTGTTCGGCTCTACCGCCAACAACGCCCCCATCTTTCATGTCCCCCTGTGGCGCAACTATGTCTACGGCAAAGATGATGCCGTCGCGCCGCAGATGGCCGCCCAGATTGACGACTTCCCGAACGTCTTCCCGTCCACCTACAACTTTCTCCAGGTCGACTTCCATGGCCGCTACACGGCCGGCTCCGGTCTGAGCCTCTATACCGCGCGCGCCTATCCGGAAAAATTCTGGAACCGCGGCGCCTTCATGGGTGAGCCCACGGCGCACCTGCTCGGCCAGTTCTTTATCGATGCACAGCCCGACAGCGTGAGCTATAAAGCCAGAAACCGTGGCTCGATCCTGAGCAGCACCGATGAGTGGCTCTCGCCGGTGTATATGGAAGTGGGCCCCGACGGGCAACTGTGGGTGGCTGACTGGTACAACTTCATCATCCAGCACAACCCGATTCCCTCCAAAGAATCGGCCGGTTTTGATGCCGAAGAAGGCAAGGGCAATGCGCACGTCAACCCGTTGCGCGACCGCGAGCGCGGCCGGATTTATCGTCTGGTGGCCAAAGATGCGCCCGACTACCAGCCGCTGGATCTGAGCGATGCCGATACCGCGACCCTGGTGGACACCCTGTCCAACGACAACATGTTCTGGCGCATGACCGCCCAGCGCCTGTTGGTCACCGAAGAGCGCACCGATGCCGTTCCGGCACTGCGGGCCATACTGACCGGCAAGCCTGAGCGCGACTCATTGGGGCTGGACGTGGCCTCCATTCATGCCATCTGGACCCTGCACGGGCTGGGCGCCTTTACCGCGACCTCCGATGAAGCGTCCGAAGCCGTACAGAGCGCGCTGGCTCACCCCTCCGGCGCCACCCGCAAAAACGCGGTACAGGCACTGGTGGAAAACGACACGCCCATCGATCTGGCGCTTGCGGCCGAGTCGCTTGAGGATGAAGAACCGCGCGCACGGCTGTGGGCGCTGCTGGCACTCGCCGGGCAGGAACCGTCGGAGCAGGCGGGCGAGCAGCTGCTGCGTCAACGTACCGAACTGCCCATCGACGAGTGGTCGGCACAGGCGTTCACCCTCGCGGCGCTGACCCATGATGCCCACTACTGGCAGGCGATGATCAACCCGGACATCACCTTCGAGGGCAACCTGCTGAACAACTTTGAAAATCACGAGCAGACGCCCGAATACATCCTGACCAAACGCTTTCTCGCCGACGATGTCGACGATCTGACCGACACCCTGCAGGACTGGTCCGAGCTGCCCACCGAGCGTCTGGGTTTGATGAGCCTGGTGGTGTTGGACCTCTGGCGCGAACGGGGCGCCGAGCCCAGCGATTCAGAGCTGACCGCTTTTCAGGCGCTGGTTGACAAGCTGGGCAGCGACGCACAAATGGCGCTCAAGCTGCGCTCGCCGGGATTGGAGCTGAACTTCGACCAGGTTGAGGAAGAGGCTTACGCCGAATACAGTGAAGAACACGGCTTCGAGCCGACTTTCAGGGAGTGGAGCAGTGCCTCGAGAGGTGAAACCCTCTACCAGCAGCACTGCGCGGGCTGTCACGGCGGCGATGCCGGGGGGGATCGAGCCCAGGCGGCACCGCCCATCGCGGGCATGGAAGAGTGGTATGCGCAGACCCAGCTGCAGAAGTTTCACGCCGGCGTGCGCGGCACACACTTCCGCGATCCCGATGGCATTTCCATGCGAGCGGCTCTCGAGTTCCTGAAAACCGAACCCGAGCCCATGCGCCCCATTGCCGATCTGGCGGATTACTTGAATACCCTGGAGCGCAGAGAGACCTCGGCGACCGTAGAGGGCAATGCCGAGCTGGGTGAGCAGCACTATGGCAGCTGCGCCTCCTGCCACGGCGCCGAAGGTCAGGGCAACCGCGACCTGGGCGCCCCGGCCCTCGCCGGCCAGGCCGACTGGTACCTGCTGAAGCAACTGGAAAACTACCGCTCCGGCGCCCGCGGCTCAGACCCGCGCGACGAGCTCGGCCAGCAGATGGCAACCTTCGCCAACATGCTACCCGACGACCAGGCGCTGAAAGATGTCGTAGCCTACATCAGAACCCTGGAAGGCGAGGACTAACCCCCAACCTTATCCGCCCTACACTACTTTCCGTAGGGCGGATAAGCCTAAGGCGCATCCGCCGCAACCCAACGCAACCGTTACCTCCTTTCCATAACCTGATCGCCGCCCTGGCCAAATCCCTCAAAACCTATATCTACTCAACTTCCCCCTCCGACTCCTTCGCAATATTCCGAAACGCCTCCACCAACGTCTCAGAATCCTGCGCACCAGAAATCAGATACTGATCATTCACGATAAACCCCGGCACAGCCGTAACACCGGCGCGCTGATACGTCTGCTCCTCGTCCATGACCGCCTGGGCGAAATCGTCGCTCTCCAGAACCCGCTGCGCCTCGTCCGCATCCAGCCCGGCGGCCTCGGCGCAGCCGAGCAACACCCCGGTTTTGGAGACGTCCTCGGCACGCCCGAAATAGGCCTCGAACAGTGCTTTCTTCATGAAAGTGGCCTTATCGTGGGTGGCGGCCCACTTGACCAGCCGGTGGGCATCAAAGGTATTGCAGGTATAGCGCTCCTGCATCTTCTCAAAGTTGATCCCCAGCGACCTGGCAATGGCCATCATATCGGCCTGGGCGTCCCGCATCTCCGACTCCGGCCGGCCGTACTTGCGCGCCAGCGCCGGCAGAATGGGCTCGGGCTCGGCGTCATCGTCCGGGTTCAGCTCAAAGGCCCGCCACTGCTCGGTAAACTCGATCTCCCCCGCCAGCGCCTGCTTCGCCCGATCCAGCCGGGCGTAGCCAATGGCACACCAGGGGCAGGCAATGTCGGACACGATATCGATATGTAGATGCTTCATGGGGGGCTCCGGATCAGGTGATCTTTGAGTGTAGCAGAGGTGCTATAAGGTAGGTGACGGCGGATAGAGCCGTATTCAACCCCCATCTCACTTTGCCCACAGCAAGGCTTCTGATCGGCTCCCTCTTTATAGCATCAGCCTCCGGCCCTGCACCGTCAAGGAGCGCAAAGATTGTGCCTGACAGATTAAGACCATTTTGGCATTGGTGAGCAAGTGATTTTGAATGGTAGATAGGTGGACCACTAGCCCGTCCTGTCTGCCGTCTCTCAGAGGGTCTTTAATCCCAGTGACTTTAAATAGTTGTAAGTGGGGTCGTAGTAGTCGTGGGGCCGAGTCGCGTCATTGCCGTCTCCTTCGGGCACGACGACTACCATGCCTTGTCGCGCACGCGTCAGGAGCACTCGGTAAGCGTTCTCTAAGTAGCGTTTTCGATCAACCTTATTGATCCGGGTCCATCGTGAGCCACGGAATTGGTTGTGCGCCCATTGGTCGCCGTTGAAACGAAGGTCTCCATCCCATACAACACAGGCCCAGTCTAGCTCCAGGCCTTGAACCTGAAATTCCGTGGCAACGTCCTCGAGATAATAGGAAGATCGGGTGTCTTCTTTTCCTTCGAGAAACCATTTTACGGGGTCAGTTTTAACACGGACGTCGATGGCGTGGGGCTTAAGGCGTTCTGCACGTGAAGAGACGACAATTCCATAGCGCTCCGAACCTCGGGCCTGTTGGCGAAGCCACTGTTTGGCGCGGGACAGGTTTCGAGTAAGCACAATGGGGTAGCGCTCCTGGAGGCCAGAAAGAGTGGCTTTAGCAGATTCGACTTCGAGGTCGAGCACTTCACGCACGAAGCGGCTTAGTGTTTCGGCGCGAAACGAGCGCATTGAGGTGGCGAGGTGTAAATTGCTATCCACGTAGGTATTAGGGCGGTGAATTATTCGCTGAAACGTCTCTCCGCCTCGGTACTCTGCTTCGGTAAGGTTCGATGATAAATAGACATCCCACGATTGAAAACGCTTCAATATGGCGTCGAACCACTCACTAATGCCAGCCTCTCCAGTATTTATTTCCTGTCCGCTGCCTACCAGACAAATTACGACAGACCAATCGTGATGGCGGTCAAGACAGGAAATTAGGAACTCCGGTTCAGACTGATTAAAATCCGGTTTTCCTTTCTTTTGCTGCATAAAGCTACTAGTTTGCGAGAGGGTCCAGGCTCGTTGAGCTTCGTCAAATAAAACGACGTGTTCGGGAGGGGCGCCAGCGTCATTTAAATACTCATCGCGGAAATGATGCACGTTCTGAATAAAGGTTTCGACTTCTTTCTTGGCGTCGCCTTTACGTATGACGTTTCCCAATTGGCGGGTCTGTTCCACTCGGTCCCGGGTTAATGCTTCACGCAATACCGCCACTAACGGTCCATTGCCCGACAAGAATACGCTGTAAGTCTCGCTGTTGGGATTGAGGTGCCGGGTGGCCACGTCCAGTCCTACCAGCGTCTTGCCAGCGCCGGGAACTCCGGTCACGAAGCAGATCGCTTTTCGACGTTCACTGCGAGAGTGCTCAATGATAGTGTCGACCTTCTTGGCGGTGACCTGCAGATTCTGCGCGCCAGCGTCGCTGCGTGATATATCTTCTACCGCATGTCCGGCGTAGAGCGCGCGGGCTGCCTCAACGATGGTTGGAGTTGGCATGTATCGGCCACGCTCCCAAGCTTCCGCATCAATAAGTGGAGCGCGAAAATGAGCTAGGCCGTTGTGGATGATATCCCCGATTTGACTGGGCGCTACGCAGGTTGGTTGAGTCAGCCCGTCGTTATGGGTGCTAGAACATATCGTCACAGGTTGCCTGGGGGCTTCTGTCGCAATCAATACAGGAATAATATTCAGAGCGTGACTGGCGTCGTGGAAATTCTTAAAATCAAGCGCGTAGTCCCATACTTGATCAAGTGCCGAACGGTTAAAAGTGGATTCACCCGCTTTGAACTCTAAGATAAACATGATGTGTCCGATTATCAGTACAACATCGGCGCGACGACCTAACCTCGGCACGGTGAGCTCGAAGTAAATGCGAGCTTCTGAAGCCAGCGACTCCGGGAACGCAACAGATTTCATAATGCGAATCTGATCGCTCCAGGCATTCCTCTGAGTGGATTCAATGCTGCCAAGGGAGTGCCTGCCCAGCTCTCCTAGTATCGAGTCTGCATCCTTTTGAAGGAAATGCTCCAGCTTTTCGCCGTACATCCATCGGCGAATGATGCCGTTGGAGTTCTCTAGGCTATATTCCATGTTTTAACTGTGCCTTTTGGTGTTATGTCAGGGTGGCAAATCAACTTTGGCCCACATAGAGAGCTATATGGGGACTTTAATGCCATTAGCCTAGCATCTCTTCCAAATACTGTTCCATTTAAGGCCTCTTCCGCTTGACTGTATCTCAAATGAGATACAAAATGAAGCATGCTTAGTTTTGGAGGTAGCAATCATGGCCCATACATCAATGTTGCATGTCCGGGTAGATGACAAACTCAAAGCGGATGCGGCACAAAAGCTGGCCGATGTTGGCCTGACGGTGTCAGACGCTGTCCGTATTCTGTTGACCCGTGTCAGCAAAGAAGGGGGATTGCCCGCAGGCCTTACAACTGATCAGGAGGCGCATGACGTCTGGTTCCGCGAGAAGGTCCTGGAGGCTTTGGCGGACACGGGAGCGGGAAGCCCTCATCAACAGGTTGTCGGTGAGGCCCTGGCTTTAATTGAAGGGAAGCAAAATAGTGACTGACGTAAGGTGGTCGGTACCGGTTGCGGCGGATGCGCCTGCGGCTTATCCGCCCTACGGAAAGTTTAGGTGGAGAAGAAAAGCTCCAGACGCACCTGCTGTCCCCCCGGGAAATTATTACTCTCTTAACCCAGAACGTCCCTTAAATACTGTCCCGTATAAGACCGCTTGCGCTTGACCAATGTCTCCGGCCTACCTTGGGCGATCACTCTGCCGCCCTGGCTACCTCCTTCCGGCCCCATATCAATCACCCAATCCGCCTCGGCAATCACGTCCAGGTTGTGCTCAATCACCAGCACGGAGTTGCCCGCGTCCACCAGCCGATGCAGCACATGCAGGAGTTTGTCCACGTCGGCCATATGCAGGCCGACGGTGGGTTCGTCGAGGACGTAGAGGTTGTGGGCTGACCTTCTTCCTTTGTTGTCTTCCGGGGTCATGTTGGCTTTGCTGAGTTCGGCCACGAGTTTGATGCGCTGGGCCTCCCCGCCGCTCAGGGTGGGGCTTTGTTGGCCCAGGGTCAGGTAGCCGAGGCCCACATCCTGCAGCAGGCGCAGGGCGTGGTGGACTTTGGTGATGGGGGCGAAGAACTCGACGGCTTCGTCGATGTTCATGGCGAGGACGTCGCCGATGTGTTTGCCCTTGTAGGTGACGCTCAGGGTCTCGTCGTTGAAGCGCCAGCCGTGGCACACGTCGCAGGGCACGCGCACGTCGGGCAGGAAGTTCATTTCGATTTTCTGTTCACCCTGGCCGCCGCAGGCGCTGCAGCGTCCGTCGCCCGCATTGAAGGAAAAGCGGGCGGGGGTGTAGCCGCGCAGTCTCGCGTCCACAGTGCCGGCAAAGAGTTTGCGGATGGTGTCCCAGATGCCGATGTAGGTGGCCGGGCAGGAGCGCGGGGTTTTGCCGATGGGGGTCTGGTCGACTTCCAGGATGCGGTCGACGCTTTCCCATCCGGTGATCTGGCTCGCACCGGTCCAGGTCTGTTTGGTTTTGCGTTTCTGGGCGATGGCCTGTTTCAGGTTGGGGTAGAGCACGCCGCGTATCAGGGTGCTTTTGCCGCTGCCGCTGACGCCGGTGATGGTCACCAGTTGCCGCAGGGGCACACTCACATTGACCTTGCGCAGGTTGTTCTGGTGAGCGCCCTCGATGTGCAGGCTCTCCTTGTCCCAGAGCTGGCGCATGGTGGTGTTGCGCAGGTCGGGCATGGGGTGCCGCAGGGGTTCGGAGAGCATCTGCCCGGTGAGGGAGCGCTTGTTGCCCATGACCTGTTTGAGGCTGCCGTGGGCCACCACTTCGCCGCCGTTGATGCCCGCGCGCGGGCCCATGTCGATCAGGTGGTCGGCTTCGCGGATGGTGTCTTCGTCGTGCTCGACCACCACCACGGTGTTGCCCTGTTGTTGCAGCTCGCGCAGGGTTTCGATCAGTTTGCGGTTGTCCCGGGTGTGCAGGCCGATGGTGGGCTCGTCCAGTACGTAGCACACGCCCTGGAGGCTGGAACCCAGTTGCGCGGCCAGACGGATGCGCTGGGCTTCGCCGCCGCTCAGGGTGGGCGCGGCGCGGTCCAGACTCAGGTAGTCGAGCCCGACTTTCTGCAGAAACTGCAGGCGGCTGTGCATTTCGGTCAGCAGGTCACGGGCGATGGCCTGTTCATTGGTTTTCAGTTTGAGGGTTTTGAACCACTGCTCGGCGGCGTCCACCGGCAGTGAGGCCAGCTCGGCGATGGAGCGGTCGCGAAAGCGCACGGCCAGAGCCGTTGGGTTCAGGCGTTGGCCGTCGCAGCTTGGACAGGTTTTTTCGGTGCCCTGCTCCTCATCCGGCAGCCAGGTGCGTTCCTCGCCGGTCTGCTCCTCGTCAAAGCCTTTGATGATCTGCCCAGTGCCGTAGCAGCGCTGGCACCAGCCGTGTTTGGAGTTGTAGGAGAACAGGCGCGGGTCCAGCTCGTCGAAACCGTTGCCGCAGCTGGGGCAGGCGCGCTTGGTGGAGAACAGCCGTTCGCCTGCGGCCTGTTTGCCGGTTCGTTTATCAACCGGGGCGACAATCACAATCCCGTTGCCCAGATCCAGTGCCTGTTCCAGGCCGTCCATCAATTGCCGCTCGCTGTTGGCCGAGACGGTCACGTCCATCAGTGGCAGTTCGATGTTGTGCTCGCGGTAGCGGTCCAGCTTGGGCCAGTTGTCGGTGGGTTGATACTCGCCATCCACCCGCAGTTTCGTGTAGCCGCGCGCGGCGGCCCATTCGGCCAGTTCGCGGTAGATGCCTTTGCGCGCCACCACCATGGGGGCGAGCAGCGTGACTTCGCGCTGGCGATAGTCTTTTTGCACCCGCGCCAGAATGGCGGCGGGGGTCTGCGGTTCGATGGGTACTTCGCATTCCGGGCAGTGTTGGGTGCCGAGCTTGACGTATAGCAACCGCAGGTAGTGATAGATTTCGGTCAGGGTCGCCAGGGTGCTTTTGCGACCGCCGCGACTGGTGCGCTGCTCGATGGCCACGGCCGGGGGAATGCCGTAGATGGCATCCACATCCGGGCGCGAGGCGGGCTGCACAAACTGCCGGGCGTAGGCGTTCAGGGATTCCAGGTAGCGGCGCTGGCCTTCGCCAAAAATCAGATCAAAGGCGAGGGTGCTTTTACCACTGCCGCTCACACCGGAGATGACGGTGAGTTTATCGCGCGGAATGGTGACGTCGATATTCTTCAGGTTGTGTTCGCGCGCATGGTGCACGCTGATCACCTGATCGGTTTTGCGTTTGCGTTTCTTGGTGGGCGCGGGCAGGGCGATGCCCTGGGTCAGGGACTCTTCGTACTCGCGCAATGCCTGGGCGGTGTAGCCTTTGTTGCTCGCCATAATCTGGGCGGGCGTGCCCGTCGCCAGCAACTCGCCGCCGGCGTCACCGCCTTCCGGGCCGATGTCGATCAACCAGTCCGAGGCGCGAATGACATCCAGATTGTGTTCGATCACCAGCAGCGAATGGCCTGCGGTCTGCAACTGGCGGAAGGCGCCCATCAGGGTGGCGATATCGGCAAAGTGCAGACCAGTGGTGGGCTCGTCGAACAGAAACAGGATATGTTCTTTGTCTTTGGCCTTGGTGTTAGCCAAATGCCCGGCCAGTTTCAGTCGTTGCGCTTCGCCGCCGCTGAGGGTGGGCACGGCCTGGCCCAGTTGCACATAGTCCAGGCCTACGTCCGCCAGTGGTTGCAGGCTGCGCTGCACTTCGGGTTTGTCCTGAAAAAACTCCAGCGCTTCGGCCACGGTCATCGCCAGGGCGTCGGCAATTGACAGCGCCCGGCGACCCTCGTCGGCATCCTGCAGCAGTTTCACTTCCAGAATCTCATCGCGGAAGCGTTTGCCGTCGCAGTCCGGACAGCGCAGGTACACATCGCTCAGAAACTGCATTTCCACATGCTCGAAGCCGTTGCCCTGACAGGTGGGGCAGCGGCCATTGCCGGAGTTGAAACTGAAAGTGCCCGGGGTATAGCCGCGCTCTTTGGCCAGCGGTGTGGCAACAAAGAGTTTGCGGATGGCATCGAAGGCGCCCACGTAGGTGGCGGGCGTGGAGCGGGTGGTTTTGCCGATGGGGCTCTGGTCCACCATCACCGCCCGGTCGATCTGCTCCAGCCCGTCGATGCGCTGGTACACGCCGGGTGCTTCGGTCTGTTCGCCCAGGTGTTTGAGAATCGCCGGGTAGAGGATCTGGCGCATCAGGGTGGATTTACCGGAACCGCTCACACCGGTCAGGCACACCAGCTGTTTCAACGGAATGGTCACGTCGATGTTTTTCAGGTTGTGTTCGCTGGCGCCGTGGATGGTCAACGACTGTTTTTCTGTCGCGCCCTCGATGGCCTGGGGGCTCGACACCTGTTCCTTGCCGCTCAGGTAGCGGGCGGTGAGGTTGCCCGCCTTGCGCATCAATGCGTTGGGCGTGCCGAAGAATTCGATATTGCCGCCGTGGCGGCCCGGGCCGGGGCCGATATCCAGAATACGGTCGGCGGCGAGGATCACCTGGGGGTCGTGCTCCACCACCAGCAGGGAGTTGCCGGCATCGCGCAGGCGGTGCAGCACTTTGACCAGCCGCTGTATGTCACGCGGGTGCAGGCCGGTACTGGGTTCGTCCAGCACGAACAGGGTGTTCACCAGAGAGGTGCCCAACGCCGTGGTCAGGTTGATACGCTGCACTTCGCCGCCGCTCAGGGTGCGGGACTGGCGGTCCAGGGTCAGGTAGTCCAGGCCCACTTCGCACAGGTAGCCCAGGCGCGAGCGGATTTCTTCCAGCAGGAGTTGGGTGGGCTCGTCCGCGTTGGCGTTGCCCATGGTTTCAAAAAAGTCGGCGCAGCGGGCCAGGGGCAGTTGCATCACATCGGCGATGTTCAGGCCCGGCAACTGGTTGAAGCGTTCCTTCGGCAGCTGGTTGCCCTGGGGCACAAAACGGGCGCGGCCGGTCAGCGCCTGCTCGGCGGCCTCAAACGAGCCGACCCGCCACCAGAGCGAGCTGGGCTTCAGGCGAGCGCCGCCGCATTCCTTGCAGGGGGTGTAGGCGCGGTATTTGGACAGCAGTACCCGGATGTGCATTTTGTAGGACTTGCTTTCCAGCCAGTCGAAAAACTCCCGGATGCCGTACCAGACGCCTTTGTCCCAGCCGCCTTCGCCCTGGATGACCCACTGTTTCTGGTCTTCGCTCAGTTCGGCCCAGGGTTTGGTGATGGGAATACCGCGCTTTTTGGCGAAGCGGATCAGGTCTCGCTGGACTTCGTTGAAGGAGGGCGTCTGGATCGGTTTGATCGCGCCGTCTTTCAGGCTTTTGCGCTCGTCCGGAATCACCAGGCCATAGTCAACGCCAATGATGCGACCAAAGCCCCGGCAGCTCTCGCAGGCGCCCAGGGGCGAGTTGAAGGAGAATTGACTGGGGCCGGGCTCCGGGTAGTCGATATCGCAGCTCGGGCAGTGGTGGTGGCTGGAAAAACGCTGCGGCTTGCCCACGCGCTTGTCCGCATCCATAGGGTAGACCCGCACGTGCCCCTTGCCGTAGTGCAGGGCGGTTTCCACGGCTTCGGTCAGTCGGCCCCGGTTGGCGTCGGTCAGCTTGAGCCGGTCCTGCACCACCTCCACCCGGTGGCCGTCGCGCTGGTGGACCCGGGTGTAGCCCTGTTGGCCCAGCAACTGCAGGACCTCATCGTCACTCAGGGTTTCCGGCACCTTGATGGGCAGGCACACCATCAGCCGCTGGTCGGCGGGCCAGTCCCGGTAGAGCGCCTCCACCACGCTCTGGGAGGTGTCCTTGACCACCTCGCGCCCGCAGCCCTGGCAATACAGGTGCGCCAGCCGGGCAAACAGCAGTTTGAGGTAGTCGTTGAGCTCGGTCATGGTGCCCACGGTGGAGCGGGAGGTGCGCACCGTGTTGCTCTGCTCGATGGCGATGGCCGGCGGGATGCCGTCGATCAGGTCCACCGCGGGCTTGTCCATCCGGTCCAGAAACTGGCGCGCGTAGGCGGAGAAGGTCTCCACGTAGCGGCGCTGGCCCTCGGCGTAGATGGTGTCGAATGCCAGGGTGGACTTGCCCGAGCCGCTCACCCCGGTCACCACCACCATTTCCCCCAGGGGGATATCCAGATCCAGGTTCTTGAGGTTGTTCTGGCGAGCGCCGCGGACAATGATGGCATCGTGGGACATAGAGGGGGCTGGCTCCGGTGTTGACTGAGAGACTCAATATACGGGAGTTGGGCAATACGACCAAGGCCCGGATTTGGATAAGGCACTGTCCAGAAAGTTTGATCGGGCGGTGCCCTGTGAGGAGAGGGCCATTGCCGGCTGCGGCCATCTTATTGTCACATTGTATTTAAGGCAGGTTCTGCTAGTATCCCAGCATCATAAGTAAATTGATAAGGGGTTGCTATGAACCGTCTTTCCCGCCTGTGCCTGTCGGCACTCCTGCTGTTCACTCTCGTGGCCTGCTCCACACCTACCGATAAGCCCGACCAGGCTGGCGTCCGCACCTGGGAGATGCAGCAGTTGGTCTTCCACGCCGAGAATCCCTACGACAACCCCTATACCGAGGTGGACGTCTGGGTGCGTCTCAAAGGCCCGGATTTTGACAAGCGGGTTTACGGCTTCTGGGACGGCGGCAACCGCTTCGTGGTGCGCCTGGTGGCCACCGAACCGGGCGAGTGGACCTGGGAGCTGGAGTCCAATCAGCCGGAAGACGCCGGACTGAATGACCGCCAGGGGGGCTTTACGGCCACCGGCTGGAGCGAGGCGGAAAAGCGGGAGAATCCCAACCGGCGCGGCTTTGTCGGTGTGAGCGAGAACGGCCACGCGCTGGAGTATGCCGACGGCACGCCCTATTTTATGGTGGGCGACACCTGGCTGGCCGGCTCCACTTGGCGACTGCCCTTCCGCGACGCCGCCACCTCGGACGACTACGATCCGGGCCCGGGCATCGGCTTTGAAGATGCGGTCAATTACCGCAAGAACCAGGGCTTCAACTCGGTCAGCATGATTGCCGCCTTCCCGAATTGGGAGGCGGACCTGAACCCGAGCACCTATGCGGACGAGAACGGCATTTATCTGCGCAACGCCTGGGAAAAATTCGGGTATGACGTCTCCGACGAGCAGGGCACCGATGCCTCCGGGGGCGTCAGTTACTGGGGCACCTTCACCGCCAAGAACATGCGCGATGAGTACGGTCACCTGCCGTTTGCGCCCTCGGAGGAGCACGCCGGGGTATCGGATTTCAATCGCCTGACGCCGGCCTATTTCCAGAGCCTGGACAAGAAAATGGCGCACCTGTCCGAGGTGGGCTTTGTGCCCCTGCTGGAAACCGTGCGGCGCGATGTGGGGCCCTCCTGGGATGCCTATTTTGATTTCAAGGAAAGTTTCGCCCGCTACGCCCAGTACCTGATTGCCCGCTACGGCGCCTACAACTTTGTGTTCAGCGGCATTCACCTGGACTGGGTGCCGGAGGACTTCAGCCTCACCGCCGATCAGTTCAACGAGGCGTTGACCTATCACCTGGAAACCTACGGTCGCCCGCCCTTCGGTCAGATCCATACGGTGCTGATCGACCGGGCCACGCACACCACTCTGGGTTCCGGCGACGAGGTCCCCTGGCTGGATATGCACAGCGTGGGCAACAAGCCGCGCGACCATCGGGTGGGAGAGAACCTGGAAGCGCAGTTCTTCCTCGAGGACCCGCCCCGGCCCACGATCAACTTCGAGCCCTATTACACCGGCTGGCTGCACGAGATCAACAAACCCGGCGGCGAGGAGCCGCCGCCCAACTCGCAGCGGGACAATTATTTTGCCCGGGCGCAGATGTTCGGCTCCGTGCTTTCGGGTGGCCTGGCCGGGCACGTGCACGGCACCGCCGCCTATGACATTACCACCACCGGGGAGCCCGACGGCGCCCGGCCCCATATCTGGGACGCGCTGCGCTACGAGTCGGCGAACTACATGCAGCATCTGCACACGTTCATGTTATCCGAAGGGACGCGCTATCAGGAGCTGATTCCCGCCACCGACGACATTGCCCCGCGCAAAGCGCCCGATGCGCCGGAAGACGGGCTGGATGGCTGGTCCTACATGATGCGCACCGCCGAGGCGGATCTGGCCCTGCTTTACTTCGAGAACGCCTCGGTGGCACCGGCGCTCAGTGGTTTCAGCCCGGACGAGTCCTACACTCTGCGCTGGTTTGATCCGCTACAGGGGCAGTGGCAGGAGCCGACGACTGTGACCGCGACGGCGGATGGCGTGATTGAGCTTGAGGCCTTCCCCGGCGGTACGGCGCTGGCCGGGCGGGACTGGGCGCTCAAACTGGTCCGCCAATAACAACATAAGGAACGGCCCATGTTTTTTAAACCCTTGATCAACTCCGCAGTGCTCGGTGCCTCCGCGCTAATGCTTGGCGCCTGTGGCGGTTCGTCGGGCCCGGCGGACACGCCGGGCTCCTCCAGCGCCTCGTCATCGAGTCAGTCGTCTCAAGCCTCTGATTCTTCTCAGTCCTCTTCCAGCGCCGACAATCATCGCATCCGTATCGATCCCGAGGTCCGACACCAGACCGTGGACGGCTTTGGCGGGGCGCTGCCCATGTGGAATGTGGTCACCGAATCGCTGACCGACAGCGAAGTGCAGAGTCTGGTGGGCAAAGGGGAAAACGAGTTGGGCTTCTCCATTCTGCGGACCATTGTCGACCCCGATGCGGCCGACTGGGATCGCGCGGCGGGCAGCCTGGCGGAGGCGAAAACCCATTCGGACGAGGTCACCATTCTGGCCTCGCCCTGGACGCCGCCGGCGCACATGAAGAGCGATAACAGCCAGAATAACGGCGGCCGGTTGCTGCCCGAGTATTACGGGGACTATGCGGATCACCTGAATGCCTACATCGATTTCATGCTGGCGCAGGGCGTCGAGATCGATGTGATGTCCGTGCAGAATGAACCGGATTATGCACCGGACTATCAATCCGCCGAGTGGACCGGGGAAGAGATCCGGGACTTTGTCCGGGATTACGGTGATCAGATTCAGGCGGAACTGTTGATTGCCGAGTCGCTGCGCTTTAACCGCGACTATACCGATCCCTCCCTGAGTGATCCCGAAGCCCTGGCCAATGTCGACTATGTCGGCGGTCACCTGTACGACGCCGAAAACAGCGGCAACTTTGCCCCATACCCATTGGCGGAAGAGAAGAACATCCCCCGCTGGATGACCGAGTGGAACTACCACAAGGCGGATGGCGACGGCGCGGCCATCTGGGGCGGCGATAATGCGGCAGTGTGGGATGAAACACTGGATGTGGTGCTCGCCAGCGTGCACAAGTCCATGGACGTCAACTGGAGCGCCTACGTCTGGTGGTGGTCGCTGCGCTTTTACTCTTTCCTCGGGGATGGCGATAGCCAGTATGGCACCGAGCGTGGGCAGATTCTCAAACGCGGTTGGGCCTTCTCCCATTACTCGAAATTTGTTCGCCCGGGTTATCAGCGAGTTGAGTTGAGTCTTGAGGGGTTGAATTCCGTCGAGGCCACAGCGTATGACAGTGGCGATGGCGAGTGGGTCGTGGTCATCCTGAACCGCTCCGATGAGGATTACGCGGAGGTTGAAGTTGAGTTACCGAAGAGCCTGAGCGATGCGGACGCCTATATAACCTCCCGGGCTCACAACCGGGCTCCGCTGTCGGTCACGCTTGCGGAAGGAGCGGTGTCCATACCGACACTGGAGGCTCGCAGCGTCGTGACGCTGTTGATGACGGAGTAAAGAAAACGGGGGCACAAAGCCCCCGTTTATTGCTGATTGGGCCATCAGTAGCCAACGCGATCCGCGTAAGAAATGATCTTCTCCCCGTAGTTTCCGCCCCAGGTGTAACTGTTGCGGAGCCCATTCGAGATTTCCATGATGTCGTCGTACTTGCCGCCGTCCCGGTCGCTGAAGAAGCCTTCGTTGGTTTCCAGGTCGTAGAAGCGATACCACATCCGGTCCCCTTCGCTGTAAACGATTTTTTCCTTGGCTGAACTGTCGTAGGTGTGGTCCGCCAGATAGGTGTCCGGGCTGCGATACCAGGCGATGCCCGCTTTGACCGCCGCCTCCACTACGGTCGTCTGCGGTTGGGTCATGAGGAAGGCGATGATTTCCGCCGAAGCGCTGCCGCTGAGCGATTCCAGCTCGTGGTCGCGGGCCGCTTCGGGTCGGTAGTCGTCTTTGTCGTGCTGGGCACACCAGACAGTCAGGTCACCGCCCCGCTCCCACTGGGCTTTGAGAATGTAATCCACACCGCTCTCGATGGCGTGCTGCATGGCGGCCCGGTCGCTGTCGGTGAACAGGTCGGTATCGAAGGGGGTGTTGTTCAGGCTCGCGTGGTACAGAGCCGTAAGGACGCGGGTCATGGCGTTGTTCTTGAAGGTGACGTGGTCGGAATAGTCACCCCGCAAAGGATAGTATTGCGGCCAGCCGCCGGAGGCATACTGTGCATCCAGCAGATAATCCATGGCGTTGCGCACCGCATCCCGGTATCTGGTATCACCGGTATCCTTGTAAACCTGGGCGAGAAAGATCATTTCGGTCACGGTGGCGCCGTTGTCGATGGTTCCCAGATCATTATCGTCTTCGTCCTTGTCGTCGTCATCATCGTCATCGCCGTGGTAATAGTCGTCGTAGGACTGGATCCTGGGCCAACCACCGTGATCGTATTGATAGGACAGAATGATATCCGCCTGGTCCTGGCTCCAGGCGGTGCGCGCGCTGTGGAACCGGCTGTGCACCGGGTTGCCGGCCTGGGGCAGCATCCGGCCCTCGTCGTCACACTTCACGGCGGTGGGGCTGTTGCCGATGACCGTCAGTGAATCCACGCTGGGGAGGCCGTCTTCCCCAGTGGCGACCAGGGCAATATCATTCTCGCCCGCGCTGAGCTCCACCGTTTCAGATTCGCTCGTCCAGCTGGTCCAACTGCCGGTGGTGGCGAATTCAAAGTTGCCTGCAGCGGATTCGTTCACCTGAATATCGGCGGCACGGGTGTCGATGGAGGCGTACCGAACTTCCAGGGCATAGTGGCCAGCGTCCGGAACGCTCACCCGGTAGGTGACGGCGCTGTCCGGCTCATCATGGGTGTTGGCATAGCCGACTCCGGTGAAACCTTCATGGCGGTTGTCCACAGTGCCGTCCACTCGACAGAAGCCCGCGTCGTATTCCTCAATGGTCAGGCTGAAACCGTCTCCCGGGCTGGAAGAACTCGACGAGCTGGACGACCCGGAAGACGCTTCGCTGCTTGCACTTGAGCTGGATGATTTGGAGGACGCCACGCTGCTGGCGCTTGAGCTGGAAGATTTGGATGACGCTGCGCTGCTGATGCTTGAGCTGGATGATTTGGATGACGCTGCGCTGCTGGCACTTGAGCTGGACGATTCGGAGGACGCTGCGCTGCTGGTATTTGAGCTGGAGGTGGTGTTACCTCCGGGGTCACCGCCACTGTTTTCGCTGCAATCCACAGCGGTGGGGTTGTTGCCGGTTACCGTCAGTGAATCCACGTTGGGGAGGCCGTCCGTTACGGTGGCAATCAGGGCAATGTCATTCTCGCCGGCGCGCAGTTCCACGGTTTGGGATTCGGTCGTCCAACTGGTCCAACTGCCGGTGGTGGCGAACTCAAAATTGCCCGCAACGGATCCGTTCACCTGAACATTGGCGGAACGGGTGCCGACAGAGGCATACCGAACCTTCAGGGCATAGTGGCCGGTATCCGGAACGCTGACCCGGTAGGTGACGGCGCTGCCCGGCTCCTGATCGGCATTGGCAAAGCCGGTTCCGGTGAAACCCTGGTGATTGCTGTCCACAGTGCCGTCTACTCGACAGAAGCCGGTGTCGAGTTCCTGAATTGTCAGGCTGCTAGCCTCGCCTTGGCTGGAAGAGCTCGAGGAGCTGGACGACCCTGAGGACGCTACGCTGCTGGTGCTGGATGAATCCGATGATGCTTCGCTACTGGTGCTTGAGCTGGATGACTCCGAAAAAGCGACGCTACTGGTGCTTGCACTGGATGACTCCGAGGACGCATCACTGCTGGTGCTCGAGTTGGATGAGGAGTCCCCCCCAGGGGATCCATCGCAAGTAGACAGAGCGCCGAGCATCACCACAATGAGGTCAAATCGGTGGAAGACCATGGTTGATCCTTCTTCATGTTTTACTGGAACGTTCTGTCCTTGTGACGCTCAGCAGGGGGTACCGTAACGGGTCAGATTTCGGAGTTTTCATGCGGAGGGTCAGGGGACGCCTTCCGTCCCGCCACTGCACTGTAACCGAATGTGATCTCGTGAGATATGTATTTCGGTGTCAATTGACACTTGTCTATAAATGTATAGTTGAGGAAAAACGTTATGTAAATGGATTCACTGTTGGATGGCGCGTCATTCCCCATTGAGTTGCGCGGCGCTTCAATAAAGTTATAGCCAAGTGAGTCAATATTGGTGGTGATGGAATAAAAAACGGGGGCCTCTGGCCCCCGCTTATTGCCGTATTCTGGAAGCTGGCTATCAGTAGCCGACGCGATCGGCGTAGGAAATGATCTTCTCCCCGTAGCTTCCGCCCCAGCTGTAGCCGTTGCGGCGCTCCGCTGAAATTTCCATGATGTCGTAATACTTGCCGCCGTCCCGGTCGCTGAAGAAGCCTTCGTTGGTCTCCAGGTCGTAGAAGCGGTACCACATCCGGTCGCCCTCGCTGTAAACGATCTTTTCCTCAACCGAGCTGTTGTAGGTGTGGTCCGCCAGATAGGTGTCCGGGCTGCGGAACCAGGCAATGCCCGCCTTGACCGCCGTTTCCACCTCGGGTGTCTGGGGTTGGGTCATCAGAAAGGCGATGACTTCCACCGACTCGCTGCCGCTGAGGGACTCGAGCTCGTAGGCCCGGGCCGGTTTGGGCTGGTAGTCGTCTTTGCCGTGCTGGGCACACCAGACGGTCAGCTCCCCGTCCTGCTCCCACTGTGCCTGGAGAATGTAGTCCACCCCCCGATTGATGGCGTGCTGCATGGCGGCACGGTCGCTGTCGGTGAACAGGTCGGTGTCAAAAGGCGTGTTGTCCAGGCTGGCGTGATGCAGTGCCGTGAGCACGCGGGTCATGGCGTTATCGTTGAAGGTGACGTGGTCGGAGTAGCCGCCCCGCAAGGGGTAGAACTGCGGCCAGCCGCCCGAGGCGTACTGCGCCTCCAGCAGGTAATCCATGGCTTTGCGTACCGCATCCCGGTACTTGGCTTCGCCGGTATCCTTGTAGACCTGGGCGAGATAGATCATCTCGGTCACGGTCGCGCCGTTATCGATGGTGCCCAGGTCATTACCGCCACTGCCCATGGAATCGTAGGACTGGTTCTTGGGCCAGCCGCCGTGATCGTACTGGTAGGACAGAATGATGTCCGCCTTGCTCTGACTCCAGGCGGTGCGCGAGCTGTTGAACCGGCTGTGCACCGGGTTGCCGTCCTGGGGCAGCATCAGGCCCTCGCCGTCACTGTTCACGCCACAATCCACAGCGGTGGGGCCATTGCCCACAACTGTCAGGGAGTCCACATTGGGCAGACCGTCGGTGCTGGTGGCCACCAGAGCAATGTCGTTCTCGCCCGCGCTGAGCTCCACGGTCTGGGATTCGGTGGTCCAGCTGGTCCAGCCGCCAGTGGTGGCGAACTCGAACCCGCCCGCCACGGATTCATTCACCTGAATATCGCCCGGGCGGGTATCAATGGAGGCGAAGCGGACTTCCAGGGCATAGTGGCCGGCATCCGGCACGCTCACCCGGTAGGTGACCGCACTCTCGGGCACATTGTCGGTGTTGGCAAAGCCGATACCGGTAAAGCCGTCGTTGTCGCTGTCGACGGTGCCGTTCAGTCGGCAGAAGCCGGTGTCGTATTCCTGGATCACCAGCGCATTTTCGTCGCCCTGGTCGGAGGCGCTTGAGGAGCTGGACGATTCCGAGGAAGCGGAAGAGTCGCTGCTGGAGCTGGAAGAGGCGTCATCCGGAGCGGAATCGGAGCCGCCGCAGGCGACCAGCAGGCCGCTCATCGCCACAACAAGGGCGATTGGTTTCATGGTCATGGTTGATTCTCTCTTTATATAATAATCCGGCAAATATGGGAGGTTTCCCCCCGGTGGTCAAGGTTTTGTCCAGGCGGCACGCCTCGGTGTAACCGACGCTCACCGGGTGCCATCTGTGCTGCGGATGGTGACAAGGCGGGCATATAAAATTGAGAGAAAAGCGTCTGTAACCGGATACATATTGGTCTCGGTCGCGCTTTTTGCTCCGGCCCCTGTGATGAATGGACGCTAGCGGCTTGAGTCCGGCCAGTGAGGTGGAACCACAAATATCCGTTCCGCCTCGATCCATTGGCCGTTGCTCGGATCTTGTTCCAACCGGGCAAGCAGTCGGGGCGTGCCGGTGGCCTCAACGCTGTCGAGGGCGTTTTCGGCCTCCGTCGCGTCGGGTGCTTCGGGCTGTACCCAGGGGCCCAGCCAGTGGGGTTTGCGCAGGTGCACCCAGTGCCCGGTGTCCAGCGCTCGGGCCGTCTCCAGGTAGCACCAGGTGCCGCGCTGATGGTCATCTGGTGCCTGGGCGGGCGCGGGGAAATCGGCATCATGCGGGTAAAACAGGTAACCGGGCATGAACAGCCGGGCCTTCAGCGGGGCGTCGATGCCCAGTGCGTGAAGGGCCGCGGCGGTTTCCGGCCGCCGGGTCATCTGGCTCTGGTGCTCCAGCAACCGCCGGGTCTTCAGATCCAGCCGGTCCCGGGCGTTGGGGCCGTACCACCGGGGCGTCTGCGCCGGGCCGTACCCCAGATAGAATTTGACGGCGAGCTCGTGGTGCTCTGCGGTGCCGGTATGGGGGTTGCGGACCACCAGGTCCAGTTCGCCCAGGGTGCGCTCGGCGCCCGCGATCTGCAGGTTGTTGGCCAGCAGCTCCCACCCCAGAAGATCCGTTATCAGGCAACGGTAGAGCTGTTCAAAGTACAGGCCCAGGCGCGGATGGGGTGGGTCGGTGAGCACCGGCGGGCCTTCAAGCGGGTATTGGTCCCAGTGGTGCAACATCGCCCGCGCATGGGTGGGCAGGTAATCGGCGAGCGGGAACACCGAAGGGTCGCGCACCAGCGAGGGCGCGTGGCACATCCAGGCCAGATGGCGCACGGCGGCCACCCGGTAGCGGGTGAGATCGGTGAAAGCGGCGTTGGTCGGCATTGGGTTATTCCAACACCGGTGTGGTCCATTCAACCCAGCGGTTCACGTCGTCAGTGTCTCCCCGGGTGGAGTTCATGACGTCGGTATTGCCGGGCTCGCCCAGCAAAAAGCGCTGAACATAGGCACTCAATACTTCCTGCTGATGAGCCGGGAACTGGCAGTGGCTGTGTCCGCCATTTTCCGAGTAGGCGACATTCTCGGGTACACCCAGCGCGCGGTAGATTTCCCGGGTCGCCGAGGTGGCGACAAAAGCGGGCAGGGGGCCGAGCCAGCTGATGTCATTGTCGAGTACCAGCAGGCCGCGCGGGGCCACCATGCCCATCACCTGATGGTGATCAAAGGGCAGGCGGGTGACCTGGTCGCCGCCAAAGGTCTGCCCGAACGAAGCGCGGAACCAGGGCTGTTCGCCCGCGGCGTGGCTGAGGGTCTGCACCTCCTCTCCGTCATCGGCCAGCGACTGGGCCACACGCCAGCTCACGGCGCCGCCCGCGCCGGATTCCTGCGGGATGGTCAGTGCGATCCGTTCATCCAGGGCCCCGGCCATCAGGGCGCCTTTGCCGTTGCGTGAGCAGCCGGTCACGCCCAGGCGGCCCGGGTCGATGATGTTTTCTTCCGAAGCCTCGAGTACATCGATCAGTCGGCTGACGCCCCAGGCCCAGGCGATCATTGAACTGGCGGGGTGGTCGCTGCCGTACAGGTCGAAAAACAGACCCGTGCCCCGGGACTCGCCGCCGGATTGCGCCCCGATTTCGTTGTTGTTGAAATTGATGATCGCAATGCCCTGGCTGGTCAGGTAGTCGTTGTTCAGGTTGGAGGCTCCAATGCCGATCATCGCCGGGTAGGGGCCTTCACCCTCGGCGGGGGTGGTCACGCTGGCATTGAACGTGATTGCCTCGCCCTCATGCTCCACGTTCACGGTCACCTGCCCGGTGCTCACTTCGCCGGTGACCCCGGCCGGCTTGATGGGCTTGGGGCCGGATTCGTAGCGTTGCAGCTGGGCCTTGATCTCGGCCCGGCGACAGCGCCACTCCTCCCGGGCGGTGATGCGTTCACCGTCAAGTCCGAGGAAAGGGTCGGGCAGGGTGGCAATGGCCGGGAGTTCTCCAGCATCGGGCAGGGCGCTGACTGGACAATCCGCTCCGGCGTTTTCGTCGCTGGCCACGACGGATCCGCAGGCGAGCAGTGCCGAGGAGAGCGCGAGAATCAGCGCCCGGCGAGCATCAAAAGCCAGGTGTCGTTGTCGCATCGTCGTGTCCCTTTATTATAATTCAGTCTTCGTCTTCGTTGTCGCGCAGGCGCTCCTGCCGCTCCCGTTCCTCCGCCATGACCGCCTTGATTTCCGCCAGGACATCGTCGACCTGGGCCTCGCCCTCGGGGTCGTCAAACTCGCCGCTCAACACGGTCTCCGGGGTCAGCTCGCCGGATTCGTACCAGTCCCAGATCTCTTCGGCGTAGCGGGTGTTGAGAATCTCGGGGGCGAACTGCCCGTAGTAGTCGCGCATCCGGTGGATGTCGCGGGTGAGCATCTGCTGGGCGCTGTTGTTGGCGGCGGCGTCCACGGCCTGGGGCAGGTCGATGATCACCGGGCCGTAGGCGTCCACCAGAACATTGAATTCCGACAGGTCCCCGTGAATCAGGCCGGCACAGAGCATGCGCACCACGTAGTGCATCATCAGCTCATGGTCTTCCAGCGCCTGTTCTTCGGTCAGGTAGACGTCGGCCAGGCGCGGGGCCACATCGCCCTCATCGTCGGTGATCAACTCCATCAACAGCACGCCATCAAAGCAGCCGTAGGTTTCCGGCACGCGCACGCCGGCCTCGGCCAGGCGGCGCAGGGCATCGGTTTCGGCGCTCTGCCAGGCTTCCTCCTGTTGGTCGCGACCGTAGCGCGAGCCCTTGTCCATGGCGCGGGCCCGCCGGCTGTTGCGCACTTTGCGCCCCTCCCGGTACTGGGCGGCCTTTTTGAAGCTGCGCTTGCTCGCTTCCTTGTAGACTTTGGCGCAGCGGATTTCGCCGCCGCAACGCACGACAAACAGAGCGGCTTCTTTGCCGCTCATCAGGGGGTGGATGACTTCGTCGATCAGACCGTCATCCACCAGGGGCTGAATTCGGGGTGGTATTTTCATGGCATCGTTATACCTGATCTTGCGAGCGGATGGAACGCACAAAGCGCTTTTGTCGGTGTTGGTTTATGCTGGTGTTAAACGTGCTAATCTTGAAACTTCGATGAACAACCGGGGAGTGACTGACTGTGAAGGATGATCGGGACGTTCTGGTGATGTACGACGAGCGGGTGCTGGCGCACGAGCCGGATACCAATGTGGCCTTTCTGCCCGGGCGGCTCGACAAGCGGATGCGGCGTATATTGGCCGACCTCAATGTGAACTGGCAGTACCCTGAACACCCGGGGCGGGTCACCGAAATTCTGGAGCTGCTGGAGCGGGAGCCGATTCCCGGCGTCAGTTTTGCGCCGGGGCGGGCGGCCACCCGGGAGGAACTGGCTCGGGTTCACACCAATGCCTACCTGGATGACATCTACGACTTGCGGGGCAAAAGTGCCTGGCTGGATCTGGATACGACCGCGGTGTCGCCCGGCAGCGTGGATGCGGCCGAGGTCGCGGCGGGAACGTCGATTGCGGCGGCCGAAGCTGTGGTCAGCGGCAAAGCCCGCAGTGCCTTTGCCCTGGTGCGACCGCCGGGCCACCATGCCGAGCCGGTGCGGGCCCGGGGTTTCTGTCTGTTCAATAATGTGGCGGTTGCCGCCGCCCACGCCCAGGCTGAATTGGGTTGTGAGCGGGTGCTGATTCTGGATTGGGATGCCCACCACGGCAATGGTACCCAGGACATTTTCTGGGCCGACCCGGATGTGATGTTTTTTGATATACACCGTGCGGCGCCGTTTTACCCGGGCTCCGGAACGCTGGAAGAAGTGGGGGCCGGCCTGGGAGAGGGGGCCACGGTCAACGTGCCGCTACCTGCCGGCTCGGGCGATGTGGTCTACCTCAAAATAATGCAGGAAATACTGAGGCCCGCCGCGACTCATTTTAAACCGGACTTGATTCTGGTGTCCGCCGGGTTTGATGCGCACTGGTTCGATCTGGCGCTCAATGTGTCCTATGAGGGCTTTGCTGCCATGACGGCGGAAGTGCAGGCGCTGGCCGATGAGCTGTGTGACGGGCGTCTGGCCTTTGTGCTCGAGGGAGGCTACAACACCGAGTCGCTCTCTCACGGAGTTCATGCGGTGCTTCGGGTGCTGGCGGGTGGCGAGCCGCCGGAGCCCGATGTCTGTGGTTTAAAAGAAATGGAAGAAGCGTTGGAGTTCCATCGCGACGCCTTCCTGAGGCCCGAGGATGAAGACTATTAAGTGCGGTCTTTAAAGGGCGATTTTCAGGAAGCGACTGCCTCGGGCTAAGGGGCG
Organism: Marinimicrobium sp. C2-29; assembly: GCF_038419845.1. Taxonomy (NCBI): domain Bacteria; kingdom Pseudomonadati; phylum Pseudomonadota; class Gammaproteobacteria; order Cellvibrionales; family Cellvibrionaceae; genus Marinimicrobium; species Marinimicrobium sp. C2-29. The sequence continues at coordinate 173,214 of NZ_JBCAQT010000004.1, read as the reverse complement.
ACCGCTTCGAGATCGTTGACCGGTTGCAGAAAGGTCCCCAACAGCAGTAGTTGGGAGGTCAGCGCGTCGGGGCTGAACTCATCGTCGCTTGCTTTTGCCTCCTGCAGGTCCGCCGGGATGGTTTCCAGTTGTTCCCGCCATTGTGCCGTCGCCTCGGGCTCACCCAGCCACTGGGTCAGGGGTTGTTCGCCCTGGGTCATCAGCGTCTGCAACCCCTGCAGCGCGCTGAGAATTGGGCGCAGGCCCTCTCCGGCAAAGCGGTTGTGAGCCAGCTCCGGGTCGGACAGGGTCTGCAGCTCAGTCACCAGTTGTTGCTCCAACAGCTGGCGCGCCGCCCCCTTCAGCAGCTGCAATTGGCTGGCCGGTCGCAGCTGGCGGTAGGTCTGCTGCAGGTGGCCGGATTCAGACGTCCATTGCCGGTGCATGGACTGCAGGTCATCCTGTAGCAGGTTGCTCAGCAGCAGAACCAGCTCACGCCGCCGGTTGCGCGGCAGCTTCTCCTGGGTCAACTCTTTGTCCAGGTTCTCGTCTTCGGCGCGCGTTTGACGCTGGTAATCTGACACCGGGCGCTTGCCCGTCTCGCCCCAGAGCAGAAATTCGATGGCGTGCAGGCCGAGGCTGACATCGGTGGAGTCGGTCAGTCCGTGCTGGTCGCGCAGGGTGTCGGCTTTGATGTCCAGGGTGATGTCGTTGACGATACCGCTGTGGGGGTATTGGGGGAGCGCGTCGAGGTAGCCCGGCTGTAGCGGGTGGGCATCGATGTTGAACGCCATGCGCTCCAGCTCACCGAACAGTCCCGGGTTGCTTTCGCTGAGTGCCAGCAGTGGGGCCAGGCGGTGCCAGCGGTCGTGGCACTGGTGCCACTGGGCCCGGGTGCGCTCCAGTGCGGCTTCCTCGGGCTGATCCAGAAACGTCTCCAGCTCCCGGTGCAGTTCCCGACATTCGGCCTGCGCGGCTTCCAGCCAGTCGCCGCCCAATTGCCAGGCCCGGGCGGTGGCCGCTTCCTGTTCCGGTTCTGTCTGCTGCAGCGGTTCGCTGGAGGGAGTGTCTGCAGGCGCCTGCGGCTCTTCCGGGCTGCGGTCGCAGCCCGCCAGCAGTGCCAGCAGGACCAGGCCGTTCAGTACAAGCCGCTGGGGCGACAGTCGCAATCGAGGTCGGCGCACGCTCAACTCCTCAGGCTGATGATCGGCCAGCGGCGCTCGCGCGCCGCGGCTTCCAGTGTCGGGTCGGGATCCACGGCAATTGGATAGCCCACGGCTTCCAGTAGTGGCAGGTCATTGGCCGAGTCGCTGTAAAAGTAGCTGTGCTCGAGGCGGTGCGGATTCTGCTCCAACCACTGGTGCAGTCGGGTGACTTTGCCCTCGCGAAAGCAGGGAGTGCCGGCCACTTTGCCGGTGTAGCGGTGCCCGTCGTGCTCGGCCTCGGTGGCGAGCAGCTCGTCCACGCCCAGCCGTTCGGCAATGGGGCCGGTGACCACCCGGTTGGTGGCGGTAATGATCAGCAGGTGGTGACCGCGTTCGCGATGGCTGCGCAGCAGTTCCGCCGCTTTGTCCAGCATCAGGGGCTGAATCCAGTCGGCCATGAACTCTTCCCGCAGTGCCGACAGCTCCTCGGCGCTCAGGCGGGTAAAAGGTTCCAGTGCGAAATCCAGGTAGGCCTGAATATCGAGCGTGCCGGCCTGGTAGGCACGGTAGAACTCATCATTGCGGGTTTTGTAGAGCTCGGGATCCACAATGTTCTTGTGCACCAGAAACTCGCCCCAGCGGTGGTCGCTGTCGCCGGCAATGAGGGTGTTATCGAGGTCGAAAATGGCCAGGCTCACGGGGTACCTTTGGGTTGGTCGCTCAAAGGCGCCTAGCATAGCCGCTCGCCGTGCAGCGCTCAACCGCGCTAATTGCTGAATGTCATGGGTTTGTGGAACAATAGGCCCCTGATGGTGAATTCCCATAATGACAGTAAGGATTGATACCGCCCCGTGATAGACGCCGAAGGCTTCCGCCCCAATGTGGGGATCATTCTCACCAACGACCAGGGCCAGGTGCTCTGGGCGCGTCGCGTGGGTGGCCAGGACGCCTGGCAGTTCCCCCAGGGGGGCATCCATACCGGTGAGTCGCCCGAGCAGGCACTGTACCGGGAGCTGAATGAGGAGGTCGGGCTGCGCCAGGAGGATGTCGAAATTCTTGCCTGCACGCGCGGCTGGCTGCGCTATCGGCTACCCAGCCGCCTGATCCGGCACAACTCACAACCCTTGTGCCTGGGGCAGAAGCAGAAGTGGTTTCTTTTGCGGCTGACCTCGCCCGAGACCGGCATCACCCTGGATAATGACGGCAAAGCCGAGTTTGACGACTGGCGCTGGGTGAGTTACTGGTACCCGCTGGGTAATGTCGTGGCCTTCAAGCGGGAAGTGTATCGTCGGGCCATGAAAGAGCTGTCGCCTTACCAGAGTCAGCTGCAGTCGCGCCTGATACCCTCGCAGGACACTCACCGCTCCCGAACCTCGGCCGGTCGCTCATGCTGAATTCACTGCGCAACATCGTCCAGGAAGTCAACGGTGCCCGGGACCTGAAAACGGCCCTGGCCATCATCGTTTCCCGGGTAAAAACTGCCATGCACACCCAGGTGTGCTCGGTGTATCTGCGCGGGCCGGATGGCGACTATGTGCTGATGGCCACCGAGGGGCTCAACCCCAGCGCCGTGGGTCAGGTGCGGCTCAAAGCGGATGAGGGGCTGGTCGGGCGTGTGGTCACCCGTGAAGAGCCGATCAATCTGGAAAAAGCCGAAACCCACCCGAGCTACCAGTACTTTCCCGAAACCGGCGAGGAGCGCTTCAGCTCGTTTCTGGGCGTGCCCATCATTCATCACCGGAAGGTGCTGGGGGTGCTGGTGGTGCAGCAGGTGGAGCGCCGCCGTTTCGACGAGGGCGACGAGGCGTTTCTGGTCACCATGTCGGCCCAGTTGGCGGGCGTCATTGCCCACGCCGAAGCGACCGGCGTCATGGTGGCCATCGGCGAGAAGGCCTCCCAGGCGAAGTTCATCGGGGTCTCCGGAGCGCCGGGCATAGCCATGGGTGAAGCCGTGGTCATTTCGCCCCCGGCGGATCTGCGCTCGGTGCCGTCCAAGCCCTGTAAGGATATTGACGCGGAGCTGGCCTTTTTCCAGCGCTGCCTGCAGGCGGTGCGCGACGATATCAAAGGTCTGGGAGAGCAGCTCAAAACCCGTCTGAACCGGGAAGAGCAGGCGTTGTTTGACGCCTATCTGGCCATGCTCAACGATGCCTCCCTGGGTGGGGAGGTGACCGAGCGCATCCGTCAGGGCCTGTCGGCCCCCTCCGCTTGGGCCGAAGTGGTGCTGGAGCACGAGCGCACCTTCAACAGCATGAACGACCCCTACCTGCGCGAGCGCGCGGCCGATCTGCGCGATCTGGGGCGCCGGGTGCTCGCCTACCTGCAGGAATCCAATCAGAAGTGCCGCATTTATCCCGATCAGACCGTTCTGATCGGCGAGGAGCTGACCGCCTCCATGCTGGGCGAGATCCCCAAGGGCAAGCTCGCCGGCCTGGTTTCGGTGCAGGGCTCCAGTAACTCCCACGTGGCCATTCTGGCCCGGGCCATGGATATTCCGACGGTGATGGCGGCCGTGGATCTGCCCTACACCCAGATGGACGGGCGCCCGGTGATTGTCGATGGCTATAAAGGAGCGGTGTACAGCGATCCGAGCCCGGAGCTGCGCAAGCACTACAAAGCGATCTATCTGGAAGAGCAGGAGCTGGTCAAGGGGCTTGAAGCGCTCAAGGACCTTCCCTGCGAGACCACCGATCACTACCGCCTGACGCTCTGGGTGAACACCGGCCTGATGACCGACGTGGTGCGCTCGCTGGAGCGCGGCGCCGAAGGGGTGGGGCTCTACCGTACCGAGGTGCCCTTCCTGCTGCGCGACCGCTTCCCCAGTGAAGAGGAGCAGCGCAACATCTATCAGGAGCAGCTGGCGGCCTTTGCTCCTCACACCGTCACCATGCGCACGCTCGACATCGGGGGTGACAAGGCGTTGCCCTACTTCCCCATTGAAGAGGCGAACCCTTTTCTGGGGTGGCGCGGTATCCGGGTGACGCTGGATCACCCGGAAATTTTTCTGGCGCAGATCCGCGCGATGATGAAGGCCAGCGAAGGGCTGGATAATCTGCGGATCCTGCTGCCTATGATCACCAGTGTGCCCGAGCTGGATGCAGCCAAAATCCTGATTTACCGGGCGTTCAATGAATTGCTCGAAGAGGGGCATGCGGTCAAGCTGCCGCCGATCGGGGTCATGATCGAGGTGCCCTCGGCGGTCTACCAGGCCAGAGAGCTGGCCTCGCGCGTGGACTTCCTGTCCGTGGGCAGTAACGACCTGACCCAGTATCTGCTGGCTGTGGATCGCAACAATGCCCGGGTGGCCGATGTCTATCAGGCCTTTCATCCGGCCGTTCTGCGGGCTCTGCGCAGCGTGGTCGACGACGGTCACAGTGAAGGCGTGAGCGTGGGCATCTGCGGCGAGTTTGCCGGTGACCCGGGCGCGGCGATTCTGCTGATGGCCATGGGTTATGATGTATTGTCCATGAACGCCACCAATCTGCCCAAGGTCAAGTCCGTGATCCGCAATATCAGTCTCGAGCAGGCCCGTACTCTGCTGAACGAAGTCATGACCCTGTCTGATGCCGACCAGATAACCCAGAAAGTTGACAGCACCCTGCGCGAGCTCGGGGTGACCCGCCTGATCCGACCCGATACCGATAGCCTATGAATTACCCCGAGTTAGACCCGATAGCCCTGAGTATCGGCCCGTTTGAGTTTGGCGGTCAGGAGTATGGCCCGCTCGATATTCACTGGTACGGGATCATGTACCTGATCGCGTTTGCCAGCGCCTGGTTGCTGGCCATGCATCGTGCCGGTTTCTCCCACGCCATCATCAATCGCCAGCAGGTGGAAAACCTGGTGACCTACAGTGCCTTTGGGGTCATTCTCGGGGGCCGTTTCGGGTATGTGTTTTTCTACCACTTTGACTACTGGCTGAGTGACCCCCTCTGGCTGTTCCGGGTCTGGGAGGGCGGCATGTCCTTTCACGGGGGCCTGATCGGGGTCACCCTGGCGCTGGTGATTTACTCCTTCCGGATCAGGAAGCCGTTTCTGGCGCTGACCGACTTCGTGGCGCCCCTGGTGCCGCTTGGCCTCGGGTTTGGCCGGCTGGGCAACTTTATCGGCCAGGAGCTGTGGGGTCGTGCCTCCGATGTGCCCTGGGCCATGGTCTTTCCCAAAGATCCGTCCGGGCTCGCACGTCATCCCTCACAGCTCTATCAGGCGGCGCTGGAGGGCGGTGTGCTGTTTGTGGCCGTCTACTGGTTCTCGGCCCGTCCGCGCCCACGTGGGGCGGTCACCGGCCTGTTCCTGACGTTGTATGCCAGCTTCCGGATCTTTGCCGAATTTTTCCGTCAGCCGGATCAGCACATCCAATACGACCTGTTCGGCTGGGTGACCCGCGGGCAGATACTGTCGCTGCCCATGCTGCTGTTGGGTGTGGGGCTGATGATCTGGAGCCTGGCGCTGCGCCGTCAACGAGCGCAGACCGCGTAACACAACCCATTCTCTGACGATGAAAAGACACTGATGCAACAATATCTGGATTTAATGCGCGATGTGATCGATAACGGCGTGGACCGGGGCGATCGCACCGGCACGGGGACCCGATCGGTGTTCGGGCGGCAACTGCGGTTTGACCTCTCCCGCGGCTTTCCGCTGATCACCACCAAGACCGTGCATCTGAAAAGCGTGATTGTCGAGCTGCTCTGGTTCCTCCAGGGGCGCACGGATGTCACCTGGCTGCAGGAGCGCGGCTGCAAAATCTGGAACGAGTGGGCCACCACCGAAGGGGAGCTTGGGCCCGTGTACGGCAAGCAATGGCGCAGCTGGGCCTGCCCGGATGGACGGACCATCGATCAGCTGTCCGAGCTGCTGGAACAGATCAAGCGTAATCCGAATTCCCGCCGGCTGATCGTCAGTGCCTGGAATCCGGCCGATCTGCCGGACGAGTCGCTCAGCCCCCAGGACAATGCCGCGGCCGGCCGTATGGCGCTGGCCGCCTGCCACACTCTGTTTCAGTTCTATGTGGCCGAGGGACGTCTGTCCTGCCAGCTGTATCAGCGCAGCGCCGATCTGTTTCTCGGGGTGCCTTTCAATATCGCCAGCTACGCGCTGTTGACCCATATGATCGCGCAGCAGTGTGATCTGGAGGTGGGCGACTTTGTGCATACCTTTGGCGACTGTCACCTCTACCACAATCACCTGACCGACGATATTGTCTACGAGCAGTTGCGGCGGGAGCCCAGGGAGCTGCCGCGGCTGGTGCTGGGCCGTCGACCCCCGAGCCTGTTCGACTATGAGCTGGGAGATATCGCGTTTGAGGGCTATGAGCCCCATCCCCGGATCAGGGCGCCGATTGCAGTGTAAGCCACTGGGCAGCGGCCCGGGACGTCAATTTGTCAGTGTGAAACTGTTCACGTTTTCTGGAACAATTCAATATGAAAGTGGCCATAATTGTAGCGACGGCACGCAACGGCGTTATCGGTCGTGACAACCAGTTACCCTGGCGGTTGCCGGATGATCTGAAGCACTTCAAGGCGGTGACGCTGGGTAAGCCGGTGATCATGGGACGCAAAACCCATGAGTCGATCGGCCGGGCACTGCCTGGGCGTCTCAACATTGTGATCAGTCGCTCGCCCAGGCCCTTGGAAGACCCGGCGGTGCGCTGGGTGAGCAGCCTGGAGGAAGGCCTGGCGCTCGCGCGCGCGGAGCAGCCCGATGCCGAGGAGCTGATGGTCATGGGCGGCGCCGAGATCTATCGTCAGGCGCTGGCGCAGACGGATCGGATCTATCTGACCCGAATCGATCTGGAGATTGAGGGAGACGCCTATTTTCCGGAGCTTTCGCCGGCAGAATGGACTTTAACAGACAAGAAAGCTGGCGCATCTGATGCGCCTGTACCACACTCTTTCTTGGAATATGAAAAGGTGACAGCTTGATTACAGTCGCTCAGGCTGATTATATTTTGACCAAGTGTTACCTTTTTGACGCAGTCAATGGGACTATGTGTTACCCGTGTGATACCGATCTACCCAGCTGGGAAACCGTTTGTCTAAACCATTGAATGTGAAGGACGCCTCTTATTACAATGCGGCGTTCTTGGCTGCCTCGTCGCGGCTCTTGGCGCCTCTGTAAACCGAGGCAAAAGTGTGGATAACGTGTTGTGTGGCATCTGACTGTCGCAAACTCATCTGATGCAAGCACCCGAGTTGGGGGAAATATGAAAAAGCAGCGAATGAAAGCCGTGGCCCTGTCCACCGTGCTTTCTGCCGGCGCGCTAGTGGGTAGCGTTGCCGTGGCAGATGAAACTCTGGAGCAGATACTCCAGGTGGGAGAGGCCAAAACCACTATGGCCCAGGAATCCCAGCGGCGGATCGACCGCCTGGCGCAGGAAACCGAAGACCTGATGCAACAGTTCAAAGTTGTGAACAAGGAAATCGAAGGTCTGCGCACCTACAACAGCCAGCTCGAGCGGCAGATTGACGCTCAGTTGCGCGTATTGAACGACCTTGATCAATCCATTGAGCAGGTCACGGTCATTGAGCGCCAGATTCAGCCGCTGGTGCTGAAAATGCTGGACGCTCTGGAGCAGTTCGTAAGACTGGACATGCCTTTCCATCTGGATGAGCGCCTGGCGCGCATTCAGACGTTGCAGGAAAACCAGGACCGCGCCGATATCTCCGTTGCCGAGAAATTCCGCCAGGTGCTGGAAGCCTACCGGATCGAATCCGAATACGGCCGTTTCCTCGACACCTACCGCGATACCCTGGAAGTGGACGGTCAGGAGCGCGAAGTCAACATTCTGCGCGTCGGCCGTGTTTCCCTGATGTATCAGACAACCGACACCGAACGCCAGGGTGCCTGGGACTCCGAACAGGAAGCTTGGGTTGAGCTGGATGACTCCTACCGCAACTCAATCCTGAAAGGACTGCGCATTGCGCGTGACCAGGCCGCCCAGGACATCATGATGCTAGCGATTCAGGCTCCGGAGGCAGCACAATGAAGATGACGTTTTTGAAGGGCTCTCTGGTTGCCCTGGCAGCAGGTCTGCTGAGCACCAATGTGGCCATGGCCCAAGACGCTGATACAGCCGGCTCTCTCGAGGAGTTGCTGGAGATGGTGCGCGAGTCGCGCGTCAACGAATCTCAGGAACATCGTGAGCGTGAAGCCGAGTTCCGTCAGGAGCAGAACCGTCGCGAAGAGCTTCTCCAGCAGGCGCGCAACACCCGTGATGCTGAAGAGCAGCGCTCTGAACAGCTCGAGGCAACCTACGACGAACAGGAGCTGCAAGTTGACGCCAAGCGCGATCAGCTCAATGAGCGTCTGGGTTCGCTGCGCGAACTGTTTGGCCACCTGACTTCTACCGCCGGTGACCTGCGTTCCACAATCAATACCTCGATCGTCAGCGCCCAGTACCCCGACCGCGGTGGCTTCCTGACAGGCCTGATTGACAAGATGAACAGCAACACTCGCCTGCCCAGCATGGAGGAAATCGAGCGTCTGTGGTACGAAGTGCAGCGTCAGATGATCGAGAGTGGCAAGATTGTCGAGTTTACCGGTGAGGTGATCAAACCCGGTGGCACGAAGCAAGAGCAGGAAGTTGTCCGGATCGGCTCCTACAACCTGGTGTCGAATGGCAAATACCTGGCTTTCAACCCCGATGGCAACAAGATGGAAGAGCTGGCACGTCAGCCCTCTGGCAGCATTCAGGACTCGGCTGAACGGTTGCAGAACGCCGAATCGGGACTGGTTCGCGTGGGTATCGACCCCACTGGCCCCACTGGCGGTTCACTGTTGACCGCTCTGATTGACAGCCCCACTTGGGGTGAGCGTTGGCACCAGGGCGGCGGAGTCGGTTATACCATTACCGCTGTTGGTATCTTTGGCTTCCTGCTCGGTCTGTGGCGCATCATCTACCTGAGCACCGTCAGTGCCAAGGTGACCTCTCAGCTCAAATCCAGCACACCCAGCGACAACAACCCCCTGGGCCGTGTCCTGAAAGTGGCTGAAGAGAACAAGTCGGTTGATACCGAGACTCTGGAGCTGAAGCTCGAAGAAGCGGTTCTCAAAGAGCGGCCCAAGATTGAAAGCGGCTTGAACCTGCTGAAGATCATTGCTGCGGTTGCGCCGCTGATGGGTCTGTTGGGTACCGTTGTGGGTATGATTCTGACCTTCCAGGCAATCACCATCTTCGGTGCAGGCGATCCGAAAAACATGGCCGGCGGTATCTCCTCCGCGCTGATCACTACCGTGCTGGGTCTGGTTGTCGCCATTCCGACCGTCCTGCTGCACACCATTGTGAACGGTCGGGCCAAGCGCATCATCCACATCCTGGATGAGCAGACGACTGGCATTGTGGCTGAAAACGCCGAACGCAAGTAGGAGATAAACCATGCTGGCAATAATGGAAGCAATCGCAGCCATTAAAGCCTTTTTGGATCAGGGGGGCGGTGTGCTTGTGCTCATCGCCATCCTCACCTTTGTGATGTGGACGCTCATCTTTGAGCGCTTCTGGTATTTCAAAGGGGGTCTGAAAAGTGACGTTCAGGCGGCTCTGGAGCAATGGGAGAGCCGCAGTGAGCGCAAATCCTGGAATGCTCACCAGATACGCCAGGCCTTAATTTCCCGGGTATCGGAAAAGATCAATGTCAACATGGACATGATCGCGACCATGGTCAGCCTGTGTCCTCTGTTGGGCTTGCTTGGTACCGTGACCGGTATGATCGAAGTGTTCAACGTGCTGGCAATGACCGGTGGTGGCGATGCCAAGCAGATGGCAGGTGGCGTTTCGCGCGCCACCATTCCCACAATGGCCGGTATGGTGGCCGCCCTGTCAGGGCTGTTCGCCAACACCTACCTGACGGGTATTGCCGAGCGCGAAAATCATCTGTTTGCCGATCACTTGACCATGGATCACTAAGGCCGACATCCAAGTATTAACCGGTATTTAAGAGATCTCCCATGAGCAGGAATAATGAGAAACCCGAAGAAGAAGCCCAGGCCATTGACTTGACCCCCATGCTCGATGTGGTGTTCATCATGCTGATCTTCTTCATCGTGACTGCTACATTCATCAAAGAGACGGGGATTGAAGTCACTCGACCTGAAGCGACCATGGCGGAACCGAAGGAAAACGCAGCGATTCTGATAGCCGTTAACGAGAATAACGAGATCTGGATCGATAAAGAGGAAGTGGATCCTCGCGGCGTCAAGGCTCAGATTGAACGCTTACAGGCCGAAAATCCCAAGGGAACGGTGGTAATACAGGCCGATCAGGGCGCCGACATGGAGATGGTAATCAGCATTACCGAATCCGCGCGCGATCTGGGTATTACCAACGTCGCTGTCTCCACTGAAGAGAACTAGTCTGCTATGAATTTTGCAAGAGTAGGTATAGCTACGGCGCTTTCGGTTGTTGTCACCTTGGGCCTGCTTTTCTTGATGCAATCACTGATCAATGAAGACCTGGGTCAGGATGAGCAGCAAGAAACCCGCCGGATCGCTGACATTCGGATGCCTGATACCGAGATCGAGACTCAGTACGAGGCGGCCAAGCCCAACAAACCCGAACAGCCGGAGAATCAGCCGCCCGACGTGCCGGAGCCCGAGTTTGACTCTCCCGACGTTGACGCTGCGGCGCTCAACATGGCCGCACCGGGCATGGATATGAACATGGGCATGGGAACGGGCGGTAACTTCTCCGGTGACGGGGAATACATGCCGATTGTTGCTGTGGCTCCCGAGTATCCGCGTCGGGCCGCGTCCCGTGGTATCGAAGGCTTTGTGACCGTGCAGTTCACGGTGACGAGCAACGGCTCCACTAAAGATGTCGAAGTGGTCGATGCTGTCGACACTGATGGGCGCGAAACCAGCATCTTCAATCGGGCCGCCATCCGGGCGGCGGAGCGCTTCAAGTTCCGTCCCCGCGTTATCGATGGCGAGCCGGTCGAGGTCGCTGGTGTCTCCTATCGCTTTGTGTTTGAGTTGGAGGACTAGGTGGGAGTTATGACAGTGAATAATTTGAGAGCGTTTGTTGCCGGTACGCTAAACCGCAGCGTCCTGGCGGCGGCACTGGTCACCGCGCCCGTTGTGTCCACCACTCTGGTCAATGGCATCGCGCCCGAGCAGAGCGTCTGGTCAGTGGGTGTTGTGCAGGCACAGGACTTGATCCAGCCTGCCAGCGAGCGCCCGGAAGCCCGTCGGGTGCCCGGTGTCAGTCAGGGGTTGAGCGAAGAGCTGTCCGAAGTACAGAGCTTCCTCGATCCGGAAGCGCCGGAAGATGGCTCAGAGCCACCGGAGCCCGATCTGGATGAGGCACTTCGTCTGCTGCGGGAGATGGAAGCCAAGATCGACGAATACAACGCGTATGAACAAGCCCAGATTTACAACTTCCTGGCCAATGTTCATTTCCAGATGGACAACATGGAGCAGACCATTGCCGCGTTTGAAGAGGTCGTTTCCAAAAGTCCTCAGATCCCGTCTGGACTTGAAACTTCCACCTGGCAGGTGCTGGGTAAGTTGCACATGCAGGAAGAGAACTTCGAGGCGGCTTTAGAAGCGTTCGAAAACTGGACTGACATGGTAACCAGTATCGATGCTGATCAGTACTACGTCTTTTCACTGCTTTTCTATCAGATGGGTAACTCGGAACGAGCACTGGCTCACGTCAACGAAGCGGTCCGCAAGGCTGAGGCCAACGGCGAAACCCCTGAAGAGAACTGGTACGCCATGCAGCGGCTGTTGTACTTCGAGAAAGAAGATTACGTAAACACCGCGAAAGTGCTGGAAAATATGGTGCGGGACTATCCCAAAGTATCGACCTGGCGCCAGCTTTCGGACATCTACAGTCTTCTGGAACGCTATGACGATCGTCTGCACTCGCTTGAGCTGGTCTATATGCTCGACGGCCTGGATAAAGAGAATATCCTGATCTCCCTGGCGTCAATGTTTCTCGACCGGGAAGTGCCTTACAAGGCGGCCAAGATTCTGAACAAAGGGATCTATGAAGATGAGTACATAGAGCCGACGTCCAAAAATCTGGAGCTGCTGGCAAACTCCTGGAGCCTCGCACGGGAAACCGACAAGGCGATGGAGGAGATGGAAAAGGCCGCCGAGAAGTCTGACGATGGCGATCTGTTTGCCCGCCTGTCTGCCCTTTACATGCTGGAGGAGCGCTACGATGACTCCATCGAAGCCGGTGAAGAAGCACTGGATAAAGGGGTAGATCGGAGTGACCAGGTGTATCTGCGCATGGGCACCGCCTATGTGAATATGGGCGATTACGATCAGGCGATTGAAACCCTGGAAAAAGCGGCCAAAGACAAGCGCAGCGCGGATAGCGCGAAGCAGTGGATCAATTACGCCAAGCGGGAGCAGAATCGCGAGAAAGAGCTCGAGAGAGAGCAGGAGCGCATTGAGGAGCAGGAAAGGAAACGGGCAGAACAGGACGGTATTGTCTTGCCTGGAGCCTAAGGTTTCTGATCCATCCCGCTCACAAAAAAGCCGGCTTAAAGCCGGCTTTTTTGTGTCTGCCCAGGGTGGAGATGAACCGGATTTCCCGCAGGCTGTTTAAAGGGCCTTTATGAAAATCTTGGAGTTGCGCTGGTAGTTGTACAGACTCTGGCGCGCCACGGGCAACTCGGTCAATTGCGCCTGGACAAACCCCTGCTCAATAAACCAGTGAGCGGTCTGGGTGGTCAGGACAAACAGGCGTTTGATCCCCTGGCGGCGCGCGAGCGTTTCCATCTGCCCCAGCAATGCCGCGGCCCGTCCACCCTTGCGATAGTCGGGGTGGGTCACTACGCAGGCCAGCTCCGCCGAGTCCTCAAACGGGTAGATCGCCGCGCAGGCGATAATGGTTCCGTCTTTCTCGAGCACATGAAAACGTTCAATCTCGGTTTCCAGCAGCTCCCGTGAGCGGCGCACCAACACGCCCTCGTTCTCCAGGGGGGCCAACAGCTCGAGAATACCGCCAACATCGTCGATAGTAGCCCGCCGCAACTGCTCGTAGCTGTCCGAGTGCACCATGGTGCCCAGTCCGTCCCGGGTAAACAGCTCGGTCAGGAGCGCACCGTCGGTGGCATAGCTCATCAGCTGCGCCCGGGGCACGCCCTGCAGGCAGGTCAGATAGCAGGCATTGAGGGCCTGTTTCAGGTCAATATCTATCGCCTCGCCACGGGACTCAAGGTACTCCCGGCACTCCTGCAGGGCGAGCTGGCGTATCAGCTGCCCTTCACGGTCCCGGATACCGTCGGCCTCCACGAATGCCAGCATTTTGTCAGCCCTCAAAGCAGTGGCCACGTGGCTGGCGACGTCGCTGAATGACAGATTGAAGGCTTCACCCGTGGTGGAGTAACCCAGTGGCGAGAGCAGGGCGATGGCCCCGGAATCCAGGGCGGTATTGAGGGAGCGGGTGTTCACCCGCCGCACCTTGCCCGTGTGCTGCAAATCCACACCATCGAGCACCCCGTGCGGCATGGCCACCGCAAAATTGCCACTGAGCACCTGCATGCGGGCGCCGTGCATGGGCGAGTTGGGCACGCCGGTGGATAGGGCTGCCTCCACCTGAATGCGGGCCTGACCGATGGCCTGGGTGACCCGCGTCAGGTTGTCGGCATCGGTCACCCGGAGGTTGCGGTGAAACTGGCTGGTGAGGCCCGCTTCAGCCAGGCGCGCATCGATCTGGGGCCGGGCGCCGTGAACCACCACCAGGCGTACCCCCAGGCTGCTGAGCAGGGCAATGTCATAAATGATGTTGCCGAAATTGGGGTGCACCAGGGCCTCGCCGGGCAGCATCAGTACAAATGTTTTACCCCGGTGGGCGTTGATGTAAGGGGAGGAGTGGCGAAACCACTTCACATAATCTTGAGTGTTACTGGACACAAATCAATTCCCGTTAGCTGAAAGACAAAACCGTTGTATCAGGCCGCTCAATATATCCACCGAGGGTGCCAGCTGATCAATGGCAATGAACTCGTCCGGCTGGTGGGCCTGGTTGATGGAGCCGGGCCCCAGTACCAGGGTCTCCATGCCGAGCGATTGCAAAAAGGGCGCCTCGGTGGCAAAGGCGACACTTTCAGCGGTGTGCCCGGTGAGTTTTTCGCAGGCGCGCACCAGATCCGAGTCGCTGTCCTGCTCAAAGGCGTCGACTCCCTCGAACAGGGTGGAAAAAACAATGTCCGTGCCGCTCGTTTCCGCCAGCGGCGTCAGCCGTTGTTGAATGGCCTGGCGCAGATCCTCATTGTCCATGCCCGGCATGGGTCGCAGGTCGAAATGCAGCTCACATTCGGCGCAGATACGGTTGGGGTTGTCGCCTCCGTGGATGCAGCCCAGGTTCAGGGTGGGCACGTCCACCAGAAAGCCCGGGTTGCGGTAGCGACTCTGGAGCTCTCCGCGATAGGACAGCAACTCGCCCATGACCGCGTGCATGGTCTCCAGGGCGTTTTTCCCCAACGCGGGGTTGGAGGAGTGACCGCTGGCGCCCCTGACGCGGATGGACTCCATCATGATGCCTTTGTGCATGCGCACCGGGCGTAGCTCGGTGGGCTCCCCAATGACGGCATAGCGGCCTTTTGGGCGGCCCTGGTCAACCAGCGCCCGGGCGCCGCTCATGCTGCTCTCTTCGTCAGCAGTCGCCAGCACAATCAACGGCTGCTGTAGTGGTTCGCCGGCCAAGCGGTCGATGGCGGCCAATACGGCGGGAAAGAACCCCTTCATGTCCGTCGCGCCCAGGCCGTAGAGCTTGCCGTCGCGTTCGGTCAGGGTGAAAGGGTCGCTCTGCCAGCGGTTGTCGTCATAGGGGACGGTGTCCGTGTGGCCGGAGAACACCAGCCCACCCGGGCCTGAACCCAGCGTGGCGATCAGGTTGGCTTTGCCGGGGCGGTCGGCCAGAGGCAGAATCTCGGCGGTAAACCCGCGTGCCTCGAGCCAGCTCG
Organism: Marinimicrobium sp. C2-29; assembly: GCF_038419845.1. Lineage (NCBI taxonomy): Bacteria > Pseudomonadati > Pseudomonadota > Gammaproteobacteria > Cellvibrionales > Cellvibrionaceae > Marinimicrobium > Marinimicrobium sp. C2-29. Next base: position 158,171 of record NZ_JBCAQT010000004.1, on the reverse strand, counting down.
CGATCAGCTCGATAACCGGAAGGTTGCTCATGTCCCAGTCGGGCGCCGCACAGCTGACAGAAGGCTGCGCCACCAGTTGCTGCAGTTGTTCGCGGTAACGGTTGAGATCGAAAGTCATACACGGCCAGAGTCAGAAAGTGTGTTGGCAGTGTAATACAGGAAGGGGGCCTGCGGTAGGGCGGGAGCGTTGGTGGGAAGAGCCCACCCTACCCATTCTGAGGGTAGGGTGAGCTCCGCCCGCTACTCAGGAGCGGTAGGGTGGGCTGCGCCCACCGCATGGAGTAAGTCCGCTTAACTGAACACACCCTTGAAGAAGAAGAAAAACAGAATCGCCAAACCGGCACCGGCCGGTAGGGTAATGACCCAGGACATGAAAATGGTGCCGACCACCCGCAGATTCAGTGCACCGATACCCCGTGCCAGGCCCACACCCAGCACGGCACCTACCAGGGTCTGCGTCGTGGAAACCGGCAGGCCGGTGCCCGAGGCGAGTACCACGGTGCCGGCCGCGCCCAGCTCGGCAGCGAAACCACGGCTAGGCGTCAGTTCGGTGATTTTCTTGCCAATGGTGGCAATCACTTTCCAGCCGTAAGTGGCCAGGCCGATGACAATACCGGCGGCGCCGAGCAATAGCACCCAAGCCGGGACTGCGGCGGTGGAGTTGACCGATTCGGTGCTGATGACGCTGACGACGGCGGCCAGGGGGCCAACGGCATTGGCAACGTCATTGGAGCCGTGGGCGAAGGCCATGGCACAGGCGGTGAAGATCATCAGAATGCCGAACACCCGCTCGACGCTGGTAAACCGATTGATGGCGTCCGCCGCCTCGTCCTGTTTGATGCTGCGCATCATGCGCATGCCAATCAGTGCGACCACGATGCCGATGACGGCGGAAATCAGGCCGCTTTCAAAGAAATTGGGGCTGAAAGTGGACTCTTTGAGAACATGCTTCAGGCCTTTCAGCAGGGTAACCATGGCGATCAGGAAGCCCACGGCAAACATATACAGAGGAATGTAACGCTTGGCGTTGCCGAAGGGGTCTTCGGTATTGAGAATCAGCTTCTGCACCGAGCGGAACAGCCAGAAGGAAACGGTCCCGGCGAGCAGTGGAGAAACCACCCAGCTGGCGACGATGGTGGTTACCTTGTCCCAGTCTACGGCATCCACCGAGACGCCAACGGCCGCAAAGCCGATGATCGCACCAATAATCGAGTGAGTGGTGGATACCGGCCATCCCAGAATGCTGGCAATCAATAGCCAGGTGCCGGCTGCCAGCAGTGCCGAGAGCATCCCGAACACCAGTAGCTCCGGAGTGTCGCTCAATAATGCCGGGTCAATGATGCCGCTGCGCACCGTGGCGGTAACAGAACCCCCGGCCAGATAAGCGCCCAGAAATTCGAACACCATGGCCACGAGAATGGCCTGTTTGATGGTCAGGGCCCGGGACCCCACGGAGGTGCCCATGGCGTTGGCGACGTCATTGGCGCCTACACCCCAGGCCATAAAAAGGCCAAAGACGCAGGCGAGGATCAGTAGTATGTGGCCGTATTCGGCGATTACGGTCATGAGGTTACCCCAGTCTTATTGATTGATTAGCGCGCCAGCAGGAGCTGCAGACGGCTACCTACGTCTTGTGCACGGTTGGCCAGATCTCCGATCCAGTCGATGACGCGGTACAGAAACATCACATCCACCGGCGGCAGATCCGCTTCCAGGTGGAAGAGCGTTGCGCGCATATCCACTTCCAGCTGGTCCGTTTTGCGCTCCAGGGCGTCCAGCTCCTGGATCATCTTCTCCACAATGGACAGTTCGTGGCCGCTGAAGCCGGTTTCCAGCAGCTCGTCCAGCTCATTGATCGCCACCAGTGCCTGGTCCGAGGCCTTGACCGCCGCGTTGACGTAGGCGACGGTCTTCTCCTGCATACTGGGCGGTATGGTCATCTTGCGCCCGAGCATGATGCCGGCAATATCTTTGGCGCAGTTGGCGATCTTGTCCTGCTGGCTCAACAGCTCCAGCAGATCTGTGCGTGGTACCGGCAGGAACAGGCTCTTGGGCAGGTGCAGGCGCAGCTGCTTTTTCAGGGCATCGGCTTCGTGCTCGAGGTCGGTAATGCGCTTCTGCACCGCCTCGGCCTGGTCCCAGTCATCGGCGATGACCCGGTCGAAGAAGCTCTCCAGCTCGGCCGCGGCCTTGACCGCTACCGCCATATGCTCCTGCATGGGCTTGATGGGCGAGCGCCCAAAAAGGTTGGAAAAAGGGTTGCTGATAGCCATGATGAAAGAGTCCCCTTTGCAAAAAGTGCGGGCAGTATAAAAAGTTCGGGGCCACGGGTCACCCCTTTAAATGACATTTTTGTGACAAAAGCCTCTGGCGTCGGCTGGCCAATCCATGTTTGGGGCGGCTCTGTGGTGTTGTCGGGTCCCAAGACAGGCTACAATCGGACGGACACTTTTCAGCCCGGAACTCTCTCTATGTCGCACACGGTCACCGCTCAGCATACTCTGGATCTGCGCCGTCTGGTGGACGACCTGGTGGCTGACGGGCGCCTCGCGCAGGAGGATGCCAATACCCTGCTGGGAGCGGCGCGCACCCGCGAGCAGGCCATGATGCACCCGTTGGCCTACATTGCCTCCCAGTCCCTGGAGGATCGCGCACGCCCGGGCAAGGTGCTCGACGGTGATACCCTCACCGGCTGGCTGGCGGAGAAGGCCGGCATGCCGGTGTTTCACATCGATCCGCTCAAGATCGACGTGCCCAAGGTGACCGAGGTGATGTCCTACGCTTTTGCCCGGCGCCACGGCATCCTGTGTGTGGATGTCACCCCGGAGCAGGTGGTGGTGGCCTGTACCCAGCCCTTTATTACCGGCTGGGAGCCCCAGCTTGAGCACGTGGCGCGGCGCAGTGTGCGCCGGGTGATCGCCAATCCGGCCGACATCGAGCGCCACATGGTGGAGTTCTACACCCTGGCGCGCTCGGTCAACCGGGCCAGTGGTGGGCCGGGCGCCAGTGGCGCGGGCAATTTTGAGCAGTTGGTGGATCTGGGCAGTTTCAGCGAGGACCCGGAAGCCAACGACCAGCATGTGGTCAAGATTGTCGACTGGCTGCTGCAGTACGCCTACGATCAGCGCGCCAGCGATATTCACATTGAACCGCGCCGGGAGGTGGGCCGGGTGCGGTTCCGGATCGACGGCGTTCTGCATCCGGTCTACGAGTTGCCGGCCAACGTGGCCAACGCCGTGACCAGCCGCTTCAAGGTGCTGGCGCGGATGAACATCGCGGAGAAGCGCAAACCCCAGGATGGCCGGATCAAGACCCGTCGCAGTGATGACAGCGAGGTGGAGCTGCGACTCTCCACCCTGCCCACCGCCTTTGGCGAAAAGCTGGTGTTGCGGATTTTCGACCCGGATGTGCTGCTGCGCAGTTTTGCCGACCTGGGGCTGGTGGGCGACGACTACCAGCGCTGGCGCACCATGTTGGAACGGCCCAATGGCATTGTCCTGGTCACCGGCCCCACCGGGTCGGGCAAAACCACCACGCTCTATTCCTCTCTGCGCCAGATCGCGACCGAGGAGGTGAACGTCAGTACGATTGAAGACCCCATCGAGATGGTGGAGGAGCATTTCAATCAGACTCAGGTGCACCACAAGATCGGGCTGGATTTTGCCGCCGGTATCCGCACCCTGATGCGTCAGGATCCGGATATCATCATGGTGGGCGAGATCCGCGATCTGGAGACGGCCCAGATGGCGGTTCAGGCGGCGCTGACCGGCCACCTGGTGCTGTCGACGGTCCACACCAATGATGCCCCGGCCACGGTGGCGCGTCTGCTGGATCTGGGTATTCCGCCCTATCTGATCAATGCCACGCTGCTCGGGGTGATGGCCCAGCGGCTGGTGCGCACGCTCTGCCCCCATTGCAAGGAGGAGGGTGAGATCACGGCCGATGATTGGCAGCAGTTGGTGGCGCCCTGGAAGGTGACGGTGCCGGAGAAGGTCTACCGGCCGGTGGGTTGTCTGGAGTGTCGCAATACGGGTTATCTTGGGCGGCAGGGGTTGTATGAGATTCTGCTGTTGTCGGAGACGGTGAAGGATAAGGTGGGTAATGAGACGAGTCTGCAGGAGTTGCGTCGGCAGGCGATGCGTGAGGGGATGCGTACGTTGCGTCTTTCCGGGGCGCAGAAGGTGGCGGCGGGGTTGACCACGATGGAAGAGGTGATGCGGGTGGCACCGCCGGCGGAGAGAGAACGCTGACTATGAGGACTTCGCGGCTGGCCCCGCCTTGGGGTAAGGCCTTCCAAGACCGTCAACCGCGGGACTAGTGTTGACGAGTTACAGGGATGTACTTGCCACGTGTCTTGGAAGGCCTTACCCCAAGGCGGCTCCCCAAGGTTCGTAGCCACTGAGAATATTCGGTTTCCTGAGAATTGAGAGTGAAGCATGTTTGATGAGAAGCAAGTCCCGGCCCCACTGCAAGAAGCGGCGCGCAAGCGCTTTGATGCCTTTGCTGAAAGCCTGAAGAGTAGTGAGCTGAGCGGTCCTGAATCCCAGTTACCCGACGATGTCACTCCTGAGGATTTCGCCGAGCAGATCAATCGGGCGTTTGCGGCCAGTGATTATATTGCCAAAACCTGCACTCAGCGGCCGGAGTTGTTGCTGGAGTTGGTGGAGTCCGGCGAGTTGTTCCGGCCGCTTGAAGATCTGGAGTATTCGGGGCTGAAGGAGGCGCTGGCCGGGTGCGAGAGCGATAGCGATCTGGATCTGGAACTGCGCCGTCAGCGTCAGCGGGCCATGGTGCGTATCATCTGGCGCGATCTGAATCGGCTGGCGGATATGCGCACGATTACCAATGAGTTGTCGCGCTTTGCCGAAGCGGCCATCCAGTACACCCTCGACTGGCATTTTGAGCAGATGAAGCCCCGCTGGGGCGTTCCCATGGGGAGCGAGTCGGGCACTGAGCAACCCATGATTGTTCTGGGAATGGGCAAGCTGGGCGCGCGTGAGCTGAATGTCTCTTCGGATATCGATCTGATTTTCGCCTTTCCCGAGACCGGGCAGACCGAGGGTGGTAAGCGCAGTCTCGACAATCAGGAGTTTTTCACGCGTCTCGGGCAACGGCTGATCAAGAGCCTGGATGCGCCCAGTGCCGAGGGCTTTGTGTTCCGGGTGGACATGCGCTTGCGGCCCTACGGCGACAGTGGCGCGCTGGTGTCGAGCTACGATGCCATGGAGGAGTACTACCAGAGTCAGGGTCGGGACTGGGAGCGCTACGCGATGATCAAGGCGCGCCCGGTGGCGGCCAGCGGTGTCGGGGCGGACGCGGCGGCGGACGAGTTGATGGTGCTGCTGCGCCCGTTTACCTATCGCCAGTACATCGATTTCAGCGTGATCGATTCCCTGCGCTCGATGAAGGGGCTGATCAGCCGTCAGGTGCAGCGCCGGGGTATGAGCCAGGACGTGAAGCTGGGCGAGGGCGGCATTCGGGAAATCGAGTTTGTGGTGCAGGTGTTCCAGCTGATTCGCGGCGGCCGGGATCCGCGTCTGCGCGAGCGCCAGGTGTGCGAGCTGTTGCCTCTGTTGGAGCAGGAGGACTTTCTGCCCGAGGGCAGTGGTGAGACCCTGCTGCGTGCCTATGAGTTTCTGCGCAATACCGAGCATGCGATCCAGGGCTATCAGGACCGCCAGACCCAGGCGCTGCCCTCGGATGATGAGGGGCGTCGGCGCATAGCCTGGGTCCTGGGTTATGACGACTGGGAGGCGTTCGAGGCCGAGCTCAACGCCCATCGGGAGCGGGTCAGTGCGGAATTCAAAGCCGTGATCGCTGACCCCGACGCCGATCAGGGAGCCACCGACGAGGAGCTGGAAGCCTGGGTTGCGCTCTGGGAGGGCAGTCTGGAGGGCGACGAAGCGGGTAAATGGCTCGCGCAGCAGGGTTTTAAACAGGATGCCGACCGGGTCCTGTCGCTGGTCAAGTCGGTACGCGAGAACCGACAGGTAATGTCGATGCAGGCGAGCAGTCGCGATCGCCTGGATGCCTTCATGCCGCGCCTTCTGGCCATGCTGGCGGAGAATGAGGCCGACGGCGAAGCGCTGGCGCGCATCGAGCCGCTGGTGGAGTCGGTGGCCCGTCGCAGTGCCTATCTGGTGCTGATGGTGGAAAACCCGGTGGCAATGCAGCAACTGGTGCGCTTGTGCGCGGCCAGTCCCTGGATTGCCGACGAGCTGGCCCGCTTCCCGGCGCTGCTGGATGAGCTGCTGACCCCCGAAAGCCTCTACGCACCGCCCGATATCGACGAGCTGCGCGATGAGCTGCGCCGCGATGTGCTGCGCCTGCCCTGGGACGATCTGGAAGGGCACATGGACACGCTGCGGTACTTCCGCTCGGCTCACGCCCTGCGCGTGGCAGCGAGTGAGGTGACCGGTGCCCTGCCGCTGATGAAGGTGAGTGACTATCTCACGCATATTGCCGAGGTGATTCTGGAGCATGTGCTGCAGCTGGCCTGGGAGCAGCTGGTCCTGCGCCACGGTCGACCCACCGGTGCCGATGGCGAGCCCGAGCAGGCGCCCAACTTCATTATCGTCGGCTACGGCAAACTCGGCGGCATCGAGCTCAGTCACGGCTCGGATCTGGATCTGGTGTTTGTCTATGACGCCGATCCCGAGGGGCGCACCGACGGCGAAAAGCCCCTGGATAACACCCTGTTTTACACCCGTCTGGGGCAGCGCATCATTCACATCCTCAACAGTCGGATGCCCTCGGGCAAACTCTATGAGGTGGACATGCGCCTGCGCCCCAACGGCGAAGCGGGGATGCTGGCCAACTCTCTGGCGGCGTTTGAAAAATACCAGCTCAACGATGCCTGGACCTGGGAGCATCAGGCGCTGGTACGTGCGCGGGTGGTCGCGGGGCACGATCAGCTGGCCCGGGATTTCAATCGTGTGCGGCGCGAGGTGTTGTGCCAGCACCGGGACGCGGAACCTCTGCGCGAGGAAGTGCTCAAAATGCGCGAGAAGATGCGCGAGCATCTGGGCAGCCAGAGCAAGTCCTCCGAGAAGGGCGAGGTATTTAACCTGAAGCAGGATGCGGGAGGTATCGTTGATATTGAATTTATGGTTCAATACGCCGTTTTAGCCTGGGCCGAGCAAGAGCCCGCGCTGACCGAGTATACCGACAACATCCGCATACTCGGTGCACTGGAACAGTCCGGCCGATTGAGCGCCGAATCCGTCGCTCAGCTGATCGAAGTCTACAAGACCTACCGATCGACCGGCCACCGCCTCGCGTTACAGCGCCAGGAGGCAGTCTTAGAGGGCGAAGAGCTTTTCGTCGACGAACGTAACCGAGTTACCGGCCTGTGGCGGCAACTGATCGAATCCCCTCAATGACCGGGGTTCAGCGTCAGCCGCTGCATTCACTTTTTTAGGAGTTGGCTATGTCATTTGCCGATCGCGACGGCGTTATCTGGCTGGATGGCGAACTGGTGCCCTGGCGCGATGCCAAGGTCCATGTTTTGACCCACACACTGCACTACGGCATGGGTGTGTTCGAAGGCGTGCGTGCCTATGAAAGCAGCGAGCGCGGTACCTGTATTTTCCGGCTCAAGGAGCATACCGATCGCCTGTTCCGCTCCGCCCACATCATGCGTATGGATCTGCCGTTTTCCAAGGATGAACTGAACGCGGCCCAGAAGCTGGTCGTGCGTGAAAACAAGCTGCAGGAAAGCTACCTGCGCCCCATGGCCTTTCTGGGCTCCGAGGGGATGGGGCTGCGCGCGGACAACCTCAAGGTGCACGTGATGATCGCCGCCTGGCACTGGCCGTCCTACATGTCACCGGAAGCGCGGGACATGGGAATCAAGGTGCGCACCTCAAGCTACACACGCCATCATGTGAACATCACCATGTGCAAGGCCAAAGCCAACGGCAACTACATCAACTCCATGCTGGCCCTGCGCGAAGCGCTGGACAGTGGCTGCGAGGAAGCGCTGTTGCTGGACAACGAAGGCTACGTGGCCGAAGGCAGCGGTGAGAATGTGTTCATCATCCGCGACGGGATCATCTACACCCCGGAGCTGACCTCCTGCCTGGACGGCATTACCCGCAACACCATCTACCAACTGGCGGCCGACTGCGGCTACGAAGTCCGGGAAAAGCGCATTACCCGCGATGAAGTCTATGTCGCCGATGAGGCCTTCTTTACCGGTACCGCGGCCGAAGTGCTGCCCATTCGCGAACTCGATGGCCGGGTGATCGGCGAGGGTAAGCGTGGCCCCATGACCACCCGTCTGCAATCGCTCTATTTCGATGCAGTCAAAGGCAAATTGCCCAATCATAGCGACTGGCTGGCGCCGGTCTACGACTAGCCGGTGCCGGGGCCTGTGGCCCCGGCCCGTCGATTTGCGGGGAGTTTGCGTCAGTTAATGGGAGCTTCATTCGACCAGCCGGTGGCGGCCAACCATTCGCGTACCCACCTTGTCAGGTTTGTCTCCTGGGCACTGCTCATTGGAGGCAGTATCAGTCTGGTGGTGCCCAGCGGCTACTCGCTGAGTCCTCTGCTTCTGTTCTTCTGCTCGGCGGTGCTGATCTGGCGTCGCCCGGGTCTGAACCTGACCCGCGACGACTGGTGCCTGGTGATTCTCATGGCGGGCTTTTTCGTTGTGAATGTCGCGCTCAACCTGGTTCACGGTTTATCGAGTCGTTACTACGAGGGGTACAGCCGTTTTTTACTGGCGTTGCCGATTCTCCTGTTGTTGCTGGCCTATCCGCCCCGCGCCGGCTTCTGGTGGGCGGGGGTCGCTCTTGGGGCCGTAGCCGGTGGCCTCTGGGCGGCCTGGAGCAAGCTGGCGGTCGACATGCCCCGGGTGGGCGGACACATGAACCCCATTCAGTTCGGCAACCTGAGCCTTCTGTCCGGCAGCCTCTGCGTGGCCGCCCTCGGCTGGGCCAATAGCCGCTCCCGGCCACGCCTCTGGGTGGCGCTGTTGTTGCTTGGCGCCCTGGGCGGACTGGTGGGTGGACTCTTCTCCGGTGCCCGCGGCGGCTGGCTGGCGGTGCCGGTACTCGCCGTTCTGTTTTATCTGCACTATCGCCGGTCGGTGCGCCGGCGCTATCTGGCGGTGAGCCTGGTCATTCTGGCGGTCCTGTCGGCGGGCCTTTACCTGACGCCACAAACCGGAATCCAGCAGCGCTTCGGTCTGGCACTCACCGAGCTTCGCAGTTACTGGCAGGAGGGACATACCCAGTCGTCGGTCGGGGTGCGCCTGGCCATGTGGCGCGGCGGGCTGGATATGGCGGCCGAGCGCCCGTTTCTGGGCTGGGGCGAAACCGACTACCTGCGCCCGTTGCAGGAGCGCGTCAGTCACCCCAGAACGCGCCGCCTGATCGGGCAGTTTGATCACCTGCACAACGATCTGCTGGATGTTCAGGTCAAGCGTGGTCTGTTGGGGACCCTGGGGGTGATTCTGATCTATCTGGTGCCGCTCTCGGTGTTCGCCCGCCGGCTTCAGGCGGGCTCGCAGGAGCATAAATCCTATGCCCTGGCCGGGGTGACACTGGTAGTGGCCACGGCCATGTTCGGGTTGACCCAGGCATTCCTAAACCACAATAGCGGTGTTACCGTGTATGCATTCACGCTGGTGGTACTATGGGCTCTGATGCGTCGCGAAGAGCGGGGATCCCGGGAGACATGACATGGTGACGGACGAGCAGGGCCACAAAACGGCCGAAGCGCAGAAGGTCGCCGAGGCTCCACGCAAAGCATCGAGCGGTTCGGAGTCCTCCCGCGACCGGATCTCGGCTGTGCTCATCGTCAAAAATGAAGTGCACAAGCTGAACGCCTGCCTGGACAGTCTGTCCTGGGCCGATGAAATTGTGGTGCTTGACGGTGGCAGCGATGACGGCACCGCCGAGCTGGCTCGCGAGCGGGGCGCCCGGGTCGAAGTGCGCTCCGACTGGGAGGGCTTTGGTATCCAGCGCCAGCGCGCCGAGGCTCTGGCGCAGTGCCACTGGATTTTCATGATTGATGCCGATGAGCGCGTCACGCCCACCCTGGAGCGCAGCATCCGACACGCGGTCAGCCAGGGGCCGGCCATCTGGGAAGTCAATCGGCTCTGTTGGTGTTTTGGTCGTCACATCCGCCACTCCGGTATGCATCCGGACTGGGTGCCGCGCCTCTACCCCCGCGGGCGGGCCGAATATGACCAGACCCGGGTGCACGAGCGCCTGCGCAACCCGAAAAAACTGCCGCTGCGTCGGCTCGACGGCGTACTCATGCACCACCTGTATGACAGTGTTCGCCATCAGGTGCAGAAGTCGGCTCATTACGCCGAAGAGTGGGCGCTGGAGCGCGCCTCGGCCGGTCGCACCGCCTCGCTCGCCTCGGCCGTGGGGCACGGGTGCTTCTGCTTTGTGCGCATGTACCTTTTGCGTGGCGGTTTTCTGGACGGTCGTCCGGGATTTCTGCTGGCGCTGTTGATGTCCCATGGAACCTTCATAAAATACGCCGACCTCTGGGTACGCACCCGCACCCGGACCAGCCCTTCGGAGGATGCCCCTGAATATGAGCGATAAAGGCGCGCCGCCCGCCGCCCCGGATGAACGCTTGCGGCAGACCGATACCGCTTCACTGACGGTGTACCTGCGACTGTTGGCCTACCTGAAGCCCTATTGGGGCCTGTTTGCCATCAGTGTGGTCGGGTTTGTTCTCTACTCGGCCTCTCAGCCCGCCATGGCGCAGTTCATGGAATACCTGCTGAATTTCATCGACGATGAGGCGCGCGGTCCCGCCTATATTCCCTCGGCCATCATCATCGGCATTGTTCTGGTACGCAGTCTGGGCGCCTTTCTGGGCAACTATTTCATCTCCCAGGTCTCCTTTCGCATTGTGCACACCCTGCGCCTGCAACTGTTCGAGCATATGGCGCATCTGCCCGGTCAGTACTTTGACCGGCACAGCTCCGGGCATCTGATGTCGGTGATCACCTACAACGTCAATGGCGTGACCACCGCGGCCACCAACGCGCTCAAAACCCTGGTGCGGGAGGGCGCCACCGTCCTGGCGCTGATGGGCTATCTGCTATACAAGGACTGGCGGCTGACACTGCTGTTGCTGCTGGTGACCCCGGTGATTGCGGTACTGGTGAACTATGTGGGCAAACGTCTGCGGCGCCTGAGTGCCCAGGTGCAGCACAGCATGGGCGACATCACCCAGGTGGCCTCGGAAATGATCCACGGCTATCGGGTGATGCGCAGCTTTGGGGGCGAGGAATACGAGAAGCGACGCTTCAATCAGGCCAGCTGGCGCAATTACCTGCAGAACATGAAAATTGTTCTGACCTCCTCACTCAATACCCCCATCCTTCAGATGCTGGTGGCGCTGTCCATGGGGCTGCTCCTGCTGGTGGCGCTGACGGTCATGGAGCTGGATGACCCCGGGGCGTTCGTGGCTTACTTTATTGCCGCCGGCATGGTGCTCAAGCCCCTGCGCCAGCTGAGTGAGGTCGTGCCCACCATCCAGAAGGGCGTGGCCGCCGCCGACAGTATTTTCCAGCTGATGGATGAACCTCCGGAGCGCGATACCGGCGAATACCGCGTGACCCGGGCCCAGGGCGATGTGCGTTTCGAGAAGGTGAGTTTCCGCTACAGCCCGGATGATGAACTGGTGCTGCGGGATATTGATCTGGATGTGAAGGCCGGGGAGGTGATTGCACTGGTGGGCCGCTCCGGCAGCGGCAAGACCACGCTGGTGAGTCTGTTGGCGCGTTTTTACGATCCCAGCGAAGGTCGCATCCTGCTAGACGGCCGCCCCCTCACCGACTACCGGCTGGATAACCTGCGCGAGCAGGTGGCGCTGGTGAATCAGAACGTGGTGCTGTTCAATGATTCGGTCGAGGGCAACATTGCCTACGGCGGGCTGTCGGTGACCGATCCGACCAGCGTGCGCGAAGCCGCCAGGGCGGCCCATGCCGATGAGTTTATCGAGCAGTTACCCCAGGGGTACGACACCCTGATTGGCGAAAGCGGTACCCGGCTGTCGGGCGGCCAGCGCCAGCGTCTGGCCATTGCCCGGGCGATTCTCAAAGACGCCCCGATCCTGGTGCTCGATGAGGCGACCTCGGCGCTGGATACCGAATCCGAGCGGCACATTCAGGCGGCACTGGAGCAGGTGATGCAGGGGCGTACCACCTTTGTGGTGGCCCACCGACTCTCCACCATCGAACGGGCCGACCGGATTGTGGTCATGGGAGAGGGGCGCATTCTCGAGGTGGGCAGCCACAGCGAGCTGCTGGCCCGGGACGGGCAATATGCCCGCCTGCATTCCATGCAGTTTCGTGACGAATAAACAGCCGTGAGGAACCGTGCGTGGTGATGAATGAACAGCCGCGACGCACAGAGCGACACTGGACGGGACATTAAACGGACACCGCATTATGCAGCTGACATATCCTCCTTTTGAGCAGGCCCAGATATTGGTGGTGGGCGATGTGATGCTCGATCGCTACTGGCACGGGACCACCTCGCGTATCTCGCCCGAGGCGCCGGTTCCGGTGTTCAAAGTGGGCCGCGAAGAGGATCGCCCGGGGGGCGCGGGGAATGTCAGCCTCAATATTGCCGCGCTCGGTGCCGGGGCCTCGCTGGTCTCAGTGGTCGGACGCGACGAAGCCGGCTACCGCCTGCAGAATCGACTGCTGGCCGCCGGTATTCGCGTCGACCTGCAGGAGTCCGACAGCAAGCCCACCATTACCAAACTCCGGGCCATCAGCCGACATCAGCAGCTGCTGAGGATGGATTTTGAAGAGGATTTCGCGCCGGAAGACAGCTCCGAGTTTCTCGCCAAGGCCACCGCCATCATTCCCACGGTCAAAGCCCTGGTCCTGTCGGATTACGCCAAGGGCAGCCTGCACGACTGTCAGGGGCTGATTGCGCTGGCCCGTCGTCACGGCGTCCCGGTGCTGGTGGACCCCAAGGGACGGGATTTCAGCCGCTATCGGGGCGCGGATGTCTTGACCCCCAACCTGACCGAGCTCGAAGGCGTGGTGGGCCCCTGCCGCACCGAGCGGGAGATGGTGGACAAAAGTGCCGTGCTCATGGAGCAGCTGGATCTCAAGGCGATGCTGATCACCCGCGGCGAGCAGGGCATGAGTCTGTTGCGCCCGGGGCAACCGGAACTGCATCTGCCGGCGCGGGCGCGGGAAGTGTTTGATGTCACCGGTGCTGGCGATACGGTAATCGCCACCCTGGCGGCCGCCGTGGCGGCGGGTCAGTCACTGCCCCAGGCCACCGCGCTGGCCAATCTGGCGGCGGGTCTGGTGGTGGGCAAGCTGGGGACGGCTACCATCAGCGGGCCGGAGTTGCGGCGCGCGATTCTGCTGGAGCAGGGCGCCGAGCGGGGCCTGGTGACCGAAGAGCAGTTATTGCTGGCGATTGAAGATGCGCGCCTTCGGGGTGAGCGCCTGGTGTTCACCAACGGCTGTTTCGATATCATCCACGCCGGCCATGTAGGCTACCTCGAGGAGGCGCGGAAACTGGGCGACCGGCTGATTGTGGCGGTCAACAGCGATGCCTCCATCCGCCGCCTGAAAGGCGAAGGCCGACCCATCAATCCGCTGGATCGGCGCATGGCGGTGTTGGCGGGGCTCGAGTCGGTCGATTGGGTGGTGGGGTTTGACGATGACACCCCCGAGCGGCTGTTGCAGGCCCTGAAACCGGATGTGCTGGTCAAAGGCGGCGATTACCGGGACGATCAGGTGGTCGGCTGGGAGATCGTCAAAGCCTACGGCGGCGAAATCCGGACCCTGCGCTTTTTCGACAGCTGCTCCACCACCGGCATCGTCAACAAAATTCGCGGTGGCGAGTGATGGTTTTGACCTATGCCCCGGATAAACCTTGTGTAACAGAGACTTGCCTTCAAATTAGCGTCCGGTCCGATTTCGGGTGGCCTATTCCAAGACACGTGGCAAGTACATCCCTGTAACTCGTCAACACTAGTCCCGCGGTTGACGGTCTTGGAATAGGCCACCCGAAACCGGCCCTCAGTGCCACGCTCGGCTTAGTGACGCGTGCTACAAAGTAAGGAGGGCCGATCTGGGGTAGGTTCTTCCCGGACCGTCACCAACAGGATGTTGGTGGAGAGGCCCCAGGGATGGGTTCACGCCGTGTCCGGGAAGAACCTACCCCTGAGCGGGCCGGGCGTGATGCAACCTCGTCTCCCGAGTGATTTACGACTCTGGCGGGAACTGTGCCAACAGGCGTTCCAGGGCCCGCTGCAATTGATCCTGCCGGCCGAGCTCAAAATCCTTCAGGGGGATGCCCGAGGCGCTGCCGCGCCAGAGTAGCTGCCCGGATTCCGCCTCGGTCAGGTCCACAATGATCACCCCTTCCTGGCGCTGCTGGTCCCCCAGACTTTTGCTGCCGCCAATCCCCACGCTGCCGTGCCGGCCCACCGGCAGGCCGATCGACAGACCCAGCGATTTGCCGCCACCGGTGGCGGCGCGGGTCAGAGCGCTGATATCCACCAGAAAGTCCGGGTCGTCCGGAGCCAGCTGATAACCTTGCGCCGTCAGGGCCTGTTCGGCCGTGCGCTTGAGGCGGGGGGCATCGTAACCGGGGACCTGCGACTGACTGCCGCGCCAATCGTAGCGGGTCCAGTCCCGGTCAAAATCGGTGTCGGGGTTGTAGTCCTGCTCGACCTTGGGGCCGGCACAGGCGGCCAGTAGTGCCAGAGCCAAAATCAGTGCCGGAATACGAAGCGCGTGAATCATAGCTGTCACCTTTTGCGGGTGTTCCGCACCACTTTACATCAGTTTGACCACCTGGGTATCGGGCGCCCGGCTCTTGCCGGCCTCGTGCAGGGCGTCCAGATACTCCTGCCAGTGCGCCTCGTAGTTGACGCAGAGGTCGTGGAGGTAATCCCAAGTATAGATGCCGGAGTCGTGGCCGTCGTCAAAGACGATTTTCAGCGCGTAGTTGCCGGCGGCCTCGATGGTGTCGATGCCGACTTCCTGCTTGCCGTGGGGCAGGGTGCCCTGACCGGCGCCGTGGCCGCGCACCTCCGCGCTGGGCGAGAGCACCCGCAGGTACTCGGCGTCCAGGCGATACGGCTGCCCGGCAAAAACCAGCTCGAGTTGTCGGGACTTTTTGTGCAGCCGGATTTTATCGGGCGTCATCACAGAATATACCGACTCAGGTCCTCGTCTTTGGCCAGCTCGCCCAGGTGTTTCTCCACATAGGCGGCATCCACCTCCACTTTGGTGTGTTGGCTGCCGGCATCGAAGGAAACATCTTCCAGCAGGCGCTCCAGCAGGGTGTGCAGACGGCGGGCCCCGATGTTCTCGGTGCGCTCGTTGACGTCGTAGGCGGTCTCGGCGATCCGGCGGATACCATCGGCGGTGAAGACTACTTCCACGCCCTCGGTCTTGAGCAGGGCGTAGTGCTGTTCGGTCAGCGAAGCGCTGGGCTCGGTCAGGATCCGCTCGAAGTCATCCGGGGTGAGGGCATTAAGCTCCACACGAATGGGAAGGCGGCCCTGCAGCTCCGGAATCAGGTCCGAGGGCTTGCTCAGGTGAAAGGCACCGGAGGAAATGAACAGGATATGATCGGTCTTGATCATGCCGTGCTTGGTGCTCACCGTGCAGCCTTCGATCAATGGCAGCAGGTCGCGCTGCACGCCTTCGCGGGAGACATCGGCGCCGCCGGTGTCGCCCTTTTTGGCCACCTTGTCGATCTCGTCCAGAAAGACAATGCCGTTCTGTTCTACCGACTGGATGGCGTCGGTTTTGATTTCCTCTTCGTTCACCAGGCGCCCGGCTTCTTCGTCCTGCAGCTGCTTGAAGGCCTGCTTGACGGTCATCTTGGCCTTCTTCTTTTTGTCGTTGGACATGGACGAGAACATGTTCTGCAACTGGCTGGTCATGTCCTCCATGCCCGGAGGTGCCATGATCTCCACGCCCATGGGCGCCTTGGAGACTTCGATTTCGATTTCCTTCTCATCCAGCTCGCCCTCGCGCAACTTCTTGCGGAAAATCTGTCGGGTACTGGACTCGGTGGTGTTCTCGGTGTCGCCGCCGCGTGGGGGTGGCAGCAGCACATCCAGAATGCGCTCCTCGGCCGCCTCGGCCGCCCGGTGCTGGACGGTTTTCATCGCCTGCTCGCGATGCATCTTGATGGAGATGTCCACCAGGTCGCGAATGATGGACTCCACATCGCGGCCGACGTAGCCCACTTCGGTGAACTTGGTGGCCTCCACCTTGATGAACGGCGCCTGGGCCAACTTGGCCAGACGGCGGGCGATTTCGGTTTTGCCCACGCCGGTGGGACCGATCATCAGGATGTTCTTGGGGGTAATCTCCGGGCGCAGGGTTTCATCCACCTGCATCCGACGCCAGCGGTTGCGCAGGGCGATGGCCACTGCCCGCTTGGCTTCCAGCTGGCCGATGATGTGTTTGTCCAGCTCGTGGACGATTTCACGCGGGGTCATGTTCGACATAACAGGCTCGTTTTTCCTTCAGCGCACTGAACTCTCAAAAATTCTCAAATAGTCAGTAATCGAGAGTTTCAATGGTCTGTTGATGGTTGGTGTAAATGCAGATGTCGCCGGCAATGGTCAGGCCCTTCTCGACAACCGAACGGGCGTCCAGATCGGTGTTGTCCAGCAGTGCCCGGGAGGCGGACTGGGCAAAGGCGCCGCCGGAGCCGATGGCGATCAGGTCGTCTTCGGGCTGGATCACGTCGCCGTTACCGGTGATGATCAGGGAGGCTTCGGCGTTGGCGACCGCCAGCAGGGCCTCGAGGCGGCGCAGGGAGCGCTCGGTGCGCCAGTCTTTGGCGAGCTCCACGGCGGCCCGGGTCAGCTGGCCGTTGTGTTCTTCGAGTTTGGCTTCAAAGCGTTCAAACAGGGTGAAGGCGTCGGCGGTGCCGCCGGCAAAGCCGGCAATCACCTGGTCTTTGAACAGGCGCCGCACTTTGCGGGCGTTGCCTTTCATGATGGTGTTGCCCAGGGATACCTGTCCGTCGCCGCCAATGGCCACCTGGCCGTTGCGCCGCACGGAGAGAATGGTTGTGCCGCGGTACTGTTCCACAAGCCGTCCTTTGTCTGGTTCGTTGGTTGTAAGGTATGAATACCAGAGGTGGGGGCGCCGCCCGCAATTTCAAGCGGTGTTTGGTCTGTATGGCAAGGGAAGTTTCAGCGACCTACTTAGGGCATACCCGAACGAGGGCTACTCTTTCTTCCGTTTGAGCACCAGGGCATTGTACTGGTTGGATACGAGGGTTGAACGGGCGCTGGCAAGGCGGGATTGATTACTGAATGGACCGACGAGGACCCGGTGCCAGACCTCGTCATTGCGCAGGGTGACTTTCTCGGTATAGGCATCCAGGTTTAGCAACAACAGCTGAGCGCGCAGGCTGTCGGCCTCCTGTGAGCGGCGGAAGGAGCCCACCTGGAGAATGAACTCATCCGGCGAGCTCTCCTGCGCCTGCTGGTCGCGATCAGGGCCGCTGCTTCCGCTGGATTCGGTGGCTGGGACAATCACTTCGCTCTCGCGCAATAGCTTGTAAAAATCAAAGCGCGGCTTGGGGATGGCCTCTTCTTCCGGTTTGGGCTCGGCCTTTACCTGCGGTTGGCTCTGCTCTCCGGGTTGGTCAGGCAACTCGACGTCCGACAGGCTTACCAGAAACACGATAAACCCGCCCAGTACCAACCCGGTAAACAGCCACACCCAGCCCGGCACCTGGCTCTTGGGGCGATTGCGGCGGGCCTGGGGGCGGCTTTTTTTGGCGAAGTCTCGGGTCATGGCGGCCAGTCAAAAGGCGAAAAAGGGTCGGGGTTTACAGGCGGGCAATTGTACTCATGACGGGCTGGCTCCGCCAGTTACAATATGGGTGGCGCAGCCCACTAGCTCATATCCTGCGGATCCACATCAATCGACCAGCGGGTGCGTTTGGCCAGAGCGTGGTTTTCCAGCTCCGGCGCCAGACGCGCGAGCAGCGCCTGCAAGGGTTTGCGCCCGGCGGCGTTCAGCTGCAATTGATAGCGAAAGCGATCGCCGCGCTTTTCCATCATGGCGGGCAGGGGGCCCAGGTAGCCGAGTTCATGGTTGGCGGGGTGATGTTGCTCGGCCAGGTGGCGCACCTGCTGCAGAAAGGCCACGGCGTTTTCCGGGCGCTTGGATTCGGCGCGCACCAGCGCCAGATGGCGGAAGGGTGGCAGCTGGGTCAGGCGCCGCTCGCTCAGGATCAGCTCGGCGAAGGCGTGGTAACCCCGTTCCATCAGGGTGCGCACCAGGGGGTGGTCGGTATGGTGGCTCTGCAGAATTACCTGGCCGGGCTTGTCGGCGCGCCCGGCCCGGCCGGCGACCTGTAGCAGCAGTTGGCCCATCCGCTCCGGGCCGCGAAAGTCGGTGCTGAACAGTCCGGCGTCGGCATCCAGAATGACCACCAGGGTGACATCGGGAAAGTGGTGGCCCTTGGCCAGCATCTG
Organism: Marinimicrobium sp. C2-29; assembly: GCF_038419845.1. Classification (NCBI taxonomy): domain Bacteria; kingdom Pseudomonadati; phylum Pseudomonadota; class Gammaproteobacteria; order Cellvibrionales; family Cellvibrionaceae; genus Marinimicrobium; species Marinimicrobium sp. C2-29. Next base: position 139,700 of record NZ_JBCAQT010000004.1, on the reverse strand, counting down.
GGTGCCGACCAGAATGCAGGGTTCGCCGCTGTGCACCTCGGTGAGCAGATCGCGAAAGGCGTGCTTGCGCCGGGTGGAGTCACGATCGACGCGCAGGATACGGGTCTCGGGAAAACGTGAGCGCAGCGCTTCCTCGCTGCGCTCGGTGCCCTGGCCCAGCGGCTGAAGGTGGCTGCTGCGGCAGGAGGGACAGATTTTGGGCACCGCGCGCTGGTGATCGCAGTGGTGGCAGTGCAGGTGGCGCGGCGCCTGGTGCAGCGTCATGCGAGCGTCGCAGTGACCGCATTCGGCCAGCCAGCCGCAGTCGTGACATTCCAGGGTGGGCGCGTAGCCGCGCCGGTTCAGAAACACCAGTACCTGATTGCCGCTGCGCAGTGTCTCACCGATCGCGCTCAGGGTATCCGGCGCCAGCCCTTCCTCCAGCGTCTGCCGGCGAATGTCGTTCAGGTGAATCGTCGGGGCCTGGGCGGCCCCGGCCCGGCGGCTGAGCCGCAGGTACTGGTAGCGGCCGGTGCGGGCGTTGTGCAGGCTTTCCAGTGCCGGTGTGGCGCTGCCCAGAATCAGAGGAATCTTCAGTCGGTTGGCGCGCATGGCCGCCAGGTCCCGGGCCGAATAGCGAAAACCGTCCTGTTGCTTGAACGAGCTGTCGTGCTCCTCATCGACAATGATGATGCCCGGCTGCGCCAGGGGGGTAAAAATGGCCGAGCGGGTGCCGATGATGATGCGCGCCCGACCATCCCGGGCCTGGAGCCAGGCATCCAGGCGCTCGCGATCGTTCATGCCCGAGTGCAGGGCCACCACCGGCTGGGCAAAGCGACTCTGAAAACGCGCCAGAGTCTGGGGGGTCAAACCGATTTCCGGTACCAGCACCAGGGCCTGACGCCCCTGTTCCAGGGTGCGGGCAATGGCCTGCAGATAGATTTCGGTTTTGCCGCTGCCGGTGGCGCCATCGAGCAGACAGGCCTGGAAGCCCTCGGCGGGGATGCGCGCCAGCGCCGCCTGCTGCTCTTCCGACAGGGTCAGCGGCGTCTCCCGAAGGATGGCGGTCGCCGGCGGCGGAGTGAGTGTTTGCTCACGACAGGCCGCCAGCCCCTTGTCTTCCAGGGCTTTCACCTGGCTGCGGGCGATGCCCAGCATGGCAAAATCGGTCCGGTTGAGCTGTCCCCGGCTCTGCAGGGCGGCCAGAAGCTCGGCCTGCCGGGGCGCGCGTTTGAGTGCGCCCTCGGGCAGTCCCTTGCCTTCGGTCGTGAGGTGCCAATAGGGCTCCCCCTGCTCGCGCGCCACCTCGCCCTGGCGCAGAAGTACCGGCAGGGCGGTATGCAGCGCTTCACCCACCGGGCACTGGTAATAATCGGCTGCCCAGAGGCACAAGTTCAGTAACTCGGGCGGCAGCAAGGCGTCCCGATCGAGCACCGTCTCCGCCGCACGCAGCTTATCCAGAGGGAGTGAAGACTCACTTTTCACCCTGAGCAACAGCCCCACCAGCTGTTGCCGCCCGAACGGCACCTGCACCCGCGTCCCCGGCTGCAGGGCATCCGGCGCCAGGCCAGCGGGCGGCAGATAGTCGAACCGCCGCCGAAGGGGCGTGGGCAGTGCGATTTCCAGAATCGTGGGTGCGGACATGACCGGGACAACAGGCTCCTGAAACGGGGTGGACCATGGGTGGTCCCACGCTCTTACAACCGAAGGCGGGCAGAATAACGCATCTGGCCGTGGTTTGCTGGCATCGGTTTTAAGGTAAAAACCGGTCGACTCCGCTTTCAGCCACGGAAACACTTGCGTTGGGCGGGTTTTCTGGTACCATCCCCGACCCTGATTCCAGCCGTTCCCATTAACCGTTGTGCGGTGCTCGGCAAGAGGCCTTCAAGGCATTGACCGGGTGGCGGCACAAAGACGTAAGGCAAGTAACATGAAAGCGAACCTGCACCCCAAGTACGAAGAGGTGACCGCCACCTGCAGTTGCGGTAACACCATCAAGACCCGCTCCACGCTGGGCAAAGATTTCCTGGTCGACGTCTGCTCTGAATGCCACCCCTTCTACACCGGCAAGCAGAAGATCGTTGACACCGGTGGCCGTATCGACCGCTTCAAGAAGCGTTTCGGCAGCCGCATCGCCACCAACAAGTAAGGCTCACGTGGTGATCCTCACGCCGGATGCCACGTCACGCCGAACATCGAAAACGCCGAGGGTGAGAGCCCTCGGCGTTTTTTGTTGCAGCAAGCACTTGGTTAGGCCGCTACGAAGCCCGAAGGCCCGGTTCCGGGGAAGCCTTTCAAGGACCGTGAGCCGCGGGACTAGTGCTCTCGAGTTTACAGGGATGTACTTGCAACGTGTCCTTGAAAGGCTTCCCCGGAATCGGGCCGTTCGTCAAAGCGTGCTCCCCATCCTGCTGATTCCGGCGTTTGCCATATCATGCCCCCTCCCCGAAAGCGCCGAGCGAGAAACCGCCTACCTGCACTCCGTGCACGATGGCGACAGCCTGCGCCTGGCCGATGAGCGGCGCATCCGGCTGGTGGGCATCAACGCCCCCGAGCTGGCCCGGGACGGCGAACCGGCCCAGCCGCTGGCCAAAGCCGCCCGGGACGAACTGCGCGCGCTGATCGAACCCGGCGACAAACTGCAACTGGTCTACGACCGGGAGCGCAAAGACCACTACGGCCGCACCCTGGCCCATGTCTACACCGCCACCGGCATCAGCCTGGAAGCGCAACTGCTGCGCCGAGGGCTGGCCTTCCATATCGCCGTGCCGCCCAACCTGATGCTCGCTGCCTGCCTTTCGGAGCACGAGCGGCAAGCACGGCAGGCCGGCCATGGGCTCTGGAGCCATCCGCAGTGGAAACCCCGCTCCGCCTCCACCCTGAGCACCGATGACACGGGCTTTCAACGGGTGATCGGCACAGTGAAGGATGTAGCCCACAATCGGGACTTATGGCTGGAATTGGACGGCCCCCTGGTATTGCGGGTGTCCGGGGCCGATCTGGATCATTTCGGGCCCCGCCCGGCGGCCGATTGGCTCGGTCGCCGGGTCGAAGTCCGGGGCTGGGTCGTGGACCGCTCGGACTCCGGCGCGGCCAGGCGCGGCTTCAAGCCGCTGTTGATGCCCCTGCGCTCACCCTACGCGATCGAGACCCTGCCCCGTCAGAAAAGCTCTGACTGAGGCGTTCTCGGGGTAAGGTTTTTCGCGCTTAAAACAGCTCTTCCGGCAGGGCGTCATCTTCCCCACCACCATTGGAGTTGGAGCCGCCATTTTCGTAGGGCGGGACGTTCTCCGCGCGGAATATCTCAAAAATGGCATCCGGGTCGCCCGGGCGGGCGCGGCGGCCATTCTCCGGGTTGATCCGCACCGTGACGATGCCGTTGGGCTGCTGTGCCGGCTGCTCCGGCTTGTCGGCCAGGGCCGCGCGCATATAGTCAATCCAGATGGGCAGGGCCGCCGTGCCGCCGTATTCGGCGCGCCCCAGCGGCGAATTCTGGTCAAAGCCCAGCCAGGCCACGGTGACCAGCTGCGGACTGTAACCGGCAAACCAGGCATCCCGGGGGCCGTTGGTGGTACCGGTCTTGCCCGCGATATCCCCGCGCCCGAGCACCCGGGCGCGCCGGCCTGTGCCGCGGGAAATGACGTCCCGCAACATCGAGTCGATGATGAAAGCGGTGCGCTCATCCATGACCCTTGGGGCTAGTGGGAGCGGCTCCAGTACGGGGCCTTCCCCCTCCGCGCTTCCGTTCTCAAGCTCTTCCAATAGTGTGAGCTGTGCGGGTCGTTCCGAATCGAGGCGCGCCTCTTCTTCCGGCTCTGATTCCGGCTCGGTGGCGTAGATATCGGCAATCAGGTTGTCGCCCGGCGCGTTCGGCTCTTCCTCTTCGGGTGCTTTGCAATCGCGGCACACTGTTGCGGGGCGGGCCTGGTGCACGGGAGCGCCTTCATCATCTTCTATCCGGGAGACCAGGTAGGGTTCTACCCGAAAGCCGCCGTTGGCAAAGACGGCGTAGCCGCTGGCCATCTGTACCGGGGTCATGGCATGGCTGCCCAGGGCCAGCGACAGGTTGCGCGGCAGTTCTTCGCGATTGAAGCCGAACTGCTCCAGGGTGTCGATCAGGGCGGGCAGGCCGATGTTGCGCAGCACCCGGATGGACACCAGGTTGCGGGAGCGATACAGGGCCTCACGCAGGCGTGTCGGGCCCAGAAAAGTGCCGCCGTCATTTTCCGGGCGCCAGGCGCCCTCCAATGCTGCATCCTGAATGACCACGGGCGAGTCGTTCACGATGGTGGCCGGCGTGAAGCCATTCTGCAGGGCGGCGGTATAGACGAAGGGCTTGAAGCTCGAACCCGGTTGACGGCTGGCCTGCAGAGCGCGGTTGAAATTGCTCTGGCGGAAGTCAAAGCCACCCACCAGCGAACGCAGGGCGCCATCTTTCGGGTCCATCGCCACCAGGGCGGCCTGGGCCACGGGGATCTGTCGCAGATGCCACTGCTCGTCCATGCGGTAGAGCCGGATCAGATCCCCCACGGCCAGGACGTCGCTGGCGGTTTCCGGAGCCGAGCTGCGGGTGTTCTCACTGAAATAGCGGCGCGCGCTGGACAGTCCCTGCTCCCAGCCCAGCTCGACCTCTTCGCCACTGGCCAGAACAACCTGAACCGACTGCTCTTTCACGGCCGTGACCAGGGCGGGCTCCAATCCACCAAAAACGGGGACGTCGTCCAGCAGTTCGACCCAGCGCTCCAGGCCGTCCTCGGGCGGGCTGCCCAGCTGCTCCTCGGGACCGCGATAGCCATGGCGCCAGTCGTAGGCGACCAGGCCGTCGACCACCGCGCGCTGGGCGACGGCCTGATGGCGGCTGTCGATGGTGGTGTAGACCCGGTAGCCGTCGTTATAAGCCGCATCCGTTCCCAGGCGGTCGACCACCTCCCGGCGCGCCAGCTCGGCTACATAAGGAGCGTAGAGCTCCAGGGTGGCGCCGTGGTAGCGAGCGTTGTCGGGAGTGTTTACCGCCGTCTGGTAGGTCTGTTCATCGATATGTTCAAGTTCGAGCATCCGGCCCAGAATCCAGTTGCGGCGAATCATGGCACGATCGAGATTGGCCAGAGGGTTGTAGGCCGAAGGCGCCTTCAGGACGCCGACAATCATGGCCCACTGGTGCAGTTCCAGCTCATCCAGGTCTTTTCCATAGTAAATCTGGGCGGCGGCCTGGATGCCGTAGGCCCGGTTGCCGAAGTACATTTTGTTGTTGAACAGCTCGAGAATTTCCTGTTTTGTGAGTTCGTTCTCAATCTGAAGAGCCAGCAGTATCTCATTGAATTTGCGCGAAAAGACCTGGTCGCGACTCAGGAAAAAATCCCGTGCCAGCTGCATGGTAAGGGTGCTTCCCCCCGACTGGATCTCACCTGTTTGCAATAATTGTGACGTGGCTCGCAAAAGTCCCCGAATAGATACGCCCGGATGGTCGTAAAATTCAGCATCTTCGGCGGATAATAACGCCTTGATGTACAAGTCCGGGAGTTCATCGAAGCGGAGGGGGGTTCGGCGCTGCTCGCCAAATTCACCAATCAGCTTGCTGTCACTTGAATAAACCCGCAGGGGGGTCTGTAATTGGACTTGTCTGAGGCTCTCCACCGGGGGGAGTTTGGGGCTCAGATAGAGGTATAACCCCCCCAAAACCACCAGGCTGGCGCTGGAACCGGCGATAAACAGCCAGAAAAGAACTCTCAGGTACGACTTTTTAATGGGCATTTTTTCTATGATAATTAATAAGTTAGCGAAATTGGCGGTGTCTGGCGGCATTATACGGGCTTTTTGCCTGTTTACATATGTCCAGTCTTGTTGCAGGCTTAAGTTAAAGTCCTATAACATAAACTTCCTCTAAGTTACGGATATAGATAGAAAAATGGGCATTTTAAGCTTCCTTGAAAAAAGGTCCAAACCGGTCTTGGGGCTGGACATCAGTTCGACCTCCGTCAAGTTGCTGGAGCTGAGTCGGCATGGTGACCGCTTCCGGGTCGAGACCTACGCCGTGCGCCCTCTGCCCCCCGGGTCGGTGGTGGAAAAAAACATCAACGAACCCGAGGCGGTCGCCGAGGTGGTCAGGGCCGTGATCAAGCAGTCCAAGACCAAGCTCAAAAGTGCCGCCGTAGCGGTTGCCGGTTCTGCGGTCATCACCAAAATGATCGATATGCCCTCCGGCCTTAGCGACGATGCGTTGGAGACTCAGATCTCTATAGAGGCCGATCAGTACATTCCGTTCCCTCTGGAAGAAGTTGCCATCGATTTTGAGGTCCAGGGTGAGTCCCCCCGCAATCCCGACCAGGTAGAGGTTCTGCTCGCGGCCTGCCGCCGGGAGAACATTGACCTGCGGGTCAATGTCCTGCAGCTGGCCGATCTCAAAGAGGAGGTGGTGGACGTGGAAGCCTATTCCATGGAGCGGGCGTTCGGCCTGGTTGCCGAGCAGCTTGAGGACCAGGAAGGCCAGGTGGTCGCGGTCATCGATATCGGCGCAACCATGACCACGCTGAGCGTTCTGGTCGATGGCAAGACGGTTTATACCCGCGAGCAGTTGTTCGGGGGCAAACAGCTGACTGAGGAAATCCAGCGCCGCTACGGTCTGTCGATGGAAGAGGCCGGTCTGGCCAAAAAGCAGGGCGGCCTGCCCGATGATTATGAATCCGAAGTGCTCGGGCCGTTCAAGGAGGCCGTGGTCCAGCAGGTGACCCGCTCGCTGCAGTTTTTCTTTTCGGCCAGTCAGTACAACGATGTGGACTATATCGTGCTGGCCGGGGGAGTCGCCTCCATGGAGAGCCTGGTCGGGCTGATCGAAGAGAAGCTGGGCACTCAGACCCTGGTGGCCAACCCGTTCGCCAACATGTCCGTGTCTTCAAAGGTCAATGCGGTGGCGCTGGCCAATGATGCGCCCTCGATGATGATTGCGGCCGGGCTGGCTCTGAGGAGTTTTGACTGATGGCGAAGATCAACTTATTACCCTGGCGGGAAGCCTACCGGCAGGAAAAGAAAAAAGAATTTTTCGTGATTCTGGCGGGCGTCGTGGTCCTCTCGGGGTTTCTCGCCTTCCTCTGGGTATCCAATGTGCAGTCCGCCATTACCGAGCAGAATGCGCGCAACCGGTTGCTCAATTCCGAAATTTCCGCCCTGGAAAAGCAGGTATCGGAAATTGAACAGCTGAAGCAGAGGCGCGAAGAGCTGCTGGCGCGCATGCGCGTGATTCAGGATCTGGAAGGCACCCGCCCGGTGATTGTCCGCTACTTCGATGATATGGTGCGCGCCATCCCCGACGGCGTCTATCTCAATCTGATGCAGCGCGAAGGCGAAAGCATCCGTCTGGAGGGTATTGCCGAATCCAACAACCGTGTGTCCAGCTTCATGCGCAACCTGGATGAGTCGGACTGGTTTGCCGCTCCGAACCTGAAGTCGGTGATTGCGGCTCCCGAGCAGGGAGAGCAGGCCAACTCCTTCATTATGACGGTGCGTACCTCGGCGCCGGCAGACGAAACCGACGATGACGAGGGAGAGGACTGATCATGGCGCTTTCCGATACGCTTGAGCAGCTGAAAGATTTCGATGTCAACGATATTGATATCGATCGCATTGGGGTCTGGCCTCTTCCCGGCCGAATTTTTGTCTGTGTGCTGGTGGTGGTGCTCGTTTTTGCCGGCACCTATTATTTGAAGATCAAAGAGCTGAACCTGCAGCACGAACGGGCCGTCGCCGAGGAATCCAGTCTGCGCACGACCTTTGAGCAGAAAAGCTTTCAGGCGGCCAACCTTGAGCAGTACCGTGAACAGATGAAGGAAATGGAGCAATCGTTTGGCGCTCTGCTATCGCGGCTGCCGAGCGACACTGAAGTGCCGGGACTGCTGGAAGATATTGACGCCCGTGGTTCCGAGAGTGGCCTGAATATCAACAGCATTCGGCTGGAGGCGGAGCAACAGTCTGAGTATTACGTCGAGCTGCCGATCAGTATTGATGTGGAGGGTGGTTATCACGATATGGGCACGTTCGTCAGCGGTGTCGCCGGGATGCCGCGTATTGTAACGCTGCATGATTTCACCATTGCCCGGAAAGACTCCGGCGGTGAATTGGCGATGCAGATCGAGGCGAAGACCTATCGCTATAAGTCACAGGATGAGTAGTGATGAGCAGAATTATAACGTTTATTAGTTTAGGCTTGGGCCTCGCGCTGTTGAGCGCATGCGGCGGGTCGCCGAAAAATGGCGACCTGCAGGAATATATTCAGGAGACCAAAGACCGGCCCGCCGGACAGGTCGAGCCTCTGCCGGCTTTCCAGCCCTATCGCCCTTTTACCTACAGTGCCATGCAGATGCGCAGCCCGTTTGAGCCGCCCGCACGCGAGGAACAGAGGGAGCGCCAGTTGAGTGGCAAGCAGGTGCAGCCGGATCTGAACCGGGAGAAGGAATATCTCGAAAACTTCAATGTGGCCACGCTGACAATGGTAGGAACGCTGACAAAAGACGGGCAGCTTTGGGCCCTGATCGACGATGGCAGCGGCGGCATCCACTCCGTTACCGAGGGTAACTATATGGGTAAAAATCACGGCAGAATTGTGGAGGCCACACGCACGGAATTGCAACTTCTGGAAATCGTCGCCGATGGCGCCAACGGCTGGGTCGCACGTCCCAGAATTATTGAATTACAAGAAAAGGAATAGGCCGTCATGAGAGCACTGTGCTTATTGGGGTTAACCATGCGAAATATAGCCTTATTATTGGTTTGTCTGACACCCTCGCTGTTGTGGGCCAAATCACTTGAGAATGTTGAGTTTTCCGAGTTGCCGGGAGAGCGCTTCCAGGTCCGGATGACGTTCGACGAGCCGCCGCCGGAGCCCGAGGGTTACACCATCGAGCAGCCGGCCCGTATTGTTCTGGACTTTCCGGATATCGCGAGCGCGCTGGAGCAGCGCCGGTTCCCGCTGGCATTTGAAAACAGCCGCAGTGCGTTGGTTCTCAGCTCGCAGGGGCGTACCCGCCTGATCCTGAACCTGTCCGAATTGACCACTTATAACGCCCGGGTGGAGGGCAATACCTACATTCTCGATGTGGGCGCCGCTCAGGGCGGGTACGTTTCGCAGGCCGCGGCGGCCGAAACCCAGTTGCCGGTCGAATCGTCACAGCGCTCACAGCGCGATGATCGGGGCCCGCAAGTCACCAACATTGATTTTCGCCGCGGTGAGGAAGGCGAAGGCCGTGTGATTATCAACCTGTCGGACGACAACATCAGCGCGGACGTGATGGAGACCGGTGACGGGGTCGACTTGCAGCTCGGTGGTGTGTATTTGCCGGAAGCGCTGCGTCGCCGTCTGGATGTCCTGGATTTCGCCACACCCGTGTCCATGGTCAATGCCCGCCAGGAAGGCGGCGACACCGTGCTCAGTATTGATGCCAGCGGTGAGTACGACTACATGGCGTATCAGGCGGATGATGAGTACGTGATCAGCGTCAAGCCACTGACAGACCAGGAGATTGAGGCTCGCGATCAGGAGTTCAGCTACACCGGGGAGAAGCTTTCCCTGAACTTCCAGGATATCGAAGTGCGCAGTGTGCTGCAGATCATTGCCGACTTCACCGACCTGAATCTGGTGGCCAGTGATACGGTTCAGGGGCGTATCACCCTGCGCCTGGACAATGTGCCCTGGGATCAGGCACTGGACCTGGTACTCAAGACCAAGGGGCTGGACAAGCGTCAGAACGGCAATGTCCTGATGGTCGCTCCCGCTGCCGAAATTGCCGAGCGCGAGCGTCAGGAGCTGGCCTCACGCAAGCAGCTGGAAGAGCTGGCGCCGTTGCGCACCGAGTACATCCGGGTACGCTACGCCAATGCCCGGGAAATGTTCGAGCTGTTCCGCGGTGAACAGGGCGAGGGCCGCAGTGGCGGCTCCGGCGGCCAGGGCGGCAACCGGGCGACCGGCAGTGTCCTGTCCGAACGCGGGGATGCCATTGTCGATGAGCGCACCAACTCGATCATCATCACCGACACCTCCGAACGGATTGCCGCTTTCAAGCGGTTAGTGGAGCAGATCGATATCCCCATCCGCCAGGTCATGATCGAGGCGCGTCTGGTGATTGCCAACACCGACTTCCGTCGTGAAATGGGTGTTCGCTGGGGCGGGGTAGGCTTCAATCGGTCCTCCGACGCCCTGGTGGAAGTCGCCGGTTCCACCGCCGGGCTGGACTCAGATCCGGGCGCACCGGCCGAATGGCTGACCGGTAATGGTTCCCTGGATCTGGATGAGAACATGATGGTGGATCTGGGTGTTGATAACAGCGCCGGCAGTTTTGCCTTCAGCGTGCTGTCCGACAGTGCCTTCATCGATATGGAGTTGTCCGCGCTCGAAAATACTGGGCAGGCGGAGATTGTCTCCCAGCCCAAAATCATTACCGGTGACAAGCAGCGGGCCACCATCGAGTCTGGTACCGAAATTCCCTATCAGGAAGCGTCCGCCAGCGGTGCGACCACCACTGCCTTCAAGGAGGCGGTGTTGAAGCTTGACGTGGTGCCGCAGATCACTCCGGACAACCGCATCATCATGGAGCTGGTCATCAACCAGGACTCGGTCGGTGCCCTGAACCAGTCCTCGGGTATCCCGACCATTGACGTGACCCAGGTACAGACCAAGGTACTGGTTCAGGATGGCCAGACTGTAGTGCTCGGCGGTATTTTTCAAGTGGAGCAGGTCGAGGGCGAAGACAAGGTGCCTTTCCTTGGAGATATTCCGGTGCTCGGACGGCTGTTCAAGCGCGACGTGACCAGTCAGGAAAAACGTGAGTTGCTGGTATTCATTACACCCAAAATCATGGCCGACACCCTGACTGACTGATTCATGCCCAAGCCCAACGTATTCCTGGTCGGCCCCATGGGGGTCGGCAAGTCAACCATCGGCCGCCTCCTGGCGGCCGAGTTGAAACTGCCATTCTTTGACAGCGATCGGGTGATCGAGCAGCGCACCGGCGCCGATATCCCGTGGATTTTTGACGTTGAAGGCGAGGCCGGCTTTCGCGCGCGCGAATCGGCTGTTCTGGCCGAGCTGGCGGAGGAGGACGGGGTCGTGGTCGCCACTGGCGGCGGCATCATTCTGCGTCCCGAAAACGCCGAGGTGATGAAGCGCGCGGGTCGGGTCTGCTACCTCACCGCCTCCCTGGAACAATTGGTGGATCGCACAGCCAAAGACAAGAAGCGACCACTGTTACAGGTGGACAACCCGCGCCAGAAAATCATTGATCTGCTGGCGCAACGCGATCCGCTCTATCGTGCGGCGGCCGATCTGGTGGTGAGTACCGACCGCCGGGGGCCGAGGGCAGTGGCACACGATATCGTTCAGCGTCTGGCGGCCCTCAGCGACTGACGTCGGCCGCACGCCGGTGACAACCGGCTGTGCTAAGATGGAGGCCTGTCTCACAACCAACGTCCTTTTCCGTTATGCAAACATTGAATGTTGATCTCGCTGATCGCAGCTACCCGATTTACATCGGTGAGCAGCTCCTGCAGAGCCACGAGTTGTTGGTCCGCCACTTGCGCAGTCGCCAGGTGTTTGTGGTGACCAACGACACCATCGCTCCGCTCTATCTCCAGCCTCTGATCGAGTTGCTCGACGGGCATCAGGTCGATAGCGTCGTGCTGCCCGACGGTGAAGAATACAAAACACTGGAAACCCTCAACCGGCTCTTCGACGGTCTTCTGGAAGCCCGCCACAATCGCACGACCACCGTGCTCGCCCTCGGTGGTGGAGTGGTGGGCGATATGGCCGGCTTTGGCGCCGCCTGTTATCAGCGCGGGGTGGACTTTATCCAGTTGCCCACCACGCTCCTGGCCATGGTGGATTCCTCGGTGGGCGGCAAGACCGGGGTGAATCACCGCCTGGGCAAAAACATGATCGGGGCCTTTTATCAGCCCCGGGCCGTGATTGCCGACATGTCGACTCTGGAAACCCTGCCGGCGCGAGAACTGTCGGCGGGCCTCGCGGAAGTGATCAAGTATGGTCTGATTGCCGATGAGGAATTTTTCGAATGGCTGGAGTCCAATATCCCGGATCTGCTGGCCAAAGACCCCAAGGCACTGGCGTACGCGGTCAAGCGCTCCTGTGAGAACAAGGCCCGGGTGGTGGCCCAGGATGAGCGCGAGGGCGGGCTGCGCGCGATCCTCAATCTGGGGCACACCTTCGGCCATGCCATCGAAACGGCCCAGGGATATGGAGTCTGGTTACACGGCGAAGCCGTAGCCGCCGGAATGGTCATGGCTGCGGACCTGTCCCATCGCCGGGGCGCGATCAGCGCCGGGGAGTTGGACCGTCTGGTCGCGCTGCTCGAGCGCGCCCATTTGCCGGTCAAGGCGCCGGCCACCATGACACCGGATGATTTCATCCGTCTTATGGGCGTCGATAAAAAAGTGCTGGATGGTCGTCTGCGTCTGGTGCTGCTGGAGAAAATGGGCAAGGCGTTGATCACTGACGATATTGAGCCCGACCTTCTACAGGAAACCTTTGCTGCCTGCAGAGCCGATGAGCGCGACGCGCCGCCCGGCGCCTGAACTCGGGCACCTTAAGAACTACAGTCCCTGATCGCCCCGGGAGGGTCGCTATGCACAGTGTCGATGCTGATAATAATGTAGATGCTGATAGTCCGGATGCGCCGCTGGCAGACTACCGCCAACATTATGGTCTCAGCGGGGACCCCTTTCGGGAGGATCCCGACTTTCCTTTCTTCGGCGGCGGGGGACGCCGGGCCCTGCTCGATCAGCTGCAACATCTGTGTCAGTTCACGGCCAGTCTGCTGGCCGTGCTGGGCAAGCCCGGCACCGGCAAAACCCGGCTGGCAAAAGAGCTGGCCCAAAGCTTCGAGCCCGAGGATGAAATCTGCCTGCTGAAGGCCCGCCCCGGCGCCGGAGCGGACGATATTCTGGGTCAGATGGTGAGCCATTTCGCCCTGCCTCTGGACGAAGATCCCCCTTCCGTGGGACGGCTGCTGGCCGCTCTTCGACACTTTGCCCAAATGGCGGACGAGCAGGATCGTCTCGCGCTGACCATCATTGACGATGCCCACCATCTGGATGAGAAAACTCTCGGTGCCCTGATCAGTCTCCTCCAGGGGCAGGAGGAGAACGGCCGGCGGTTGCACATCGTGTTGTTTGCCGATCTGGAGATGGTCAATCGCCTGGATCAGTTCAATATGCACGATGTGCTGATTCACGATTTTGAATTGATTCCCTTCAGCCTGGATGAGGCCACCGACTACCTCAATTTCCGGATGGAGATGTCGGACTATATGGGGCCCGAAGTCTTCACCGAAGCGCGAGTGGAGCCTTGGTGGCGCCGGGCCGAGGGGCGGCTGGCGCCGCTGCACCAGAGTGCCCGGCAATGGCTGCTGGAATCGGTCTCTCCCGAGCCGGAAAAAAAGCGCGCCCCTCTGCCGGTGGCGCACATTGTCGTGGTCGCCGCGCTGCTGAGTGTGCTGCTGATGGTGTTTGTCTACAGCGGCGATTCCGGGCCGGAACGCGAAGGTGAAGGCGGTGAGGCCGCGACGCGGCTGTCGGAGCGACGTGAAACCCAATCACTGGATATCAGCCGCGCGGCCCAGAACGATGCACAACCGGCGCGCGCCGCCGAGGAGCCCGAGCCCCGGGTCGATATTGAGCCCGAACCTCTGCTGAATGACGCCGCAGACGATTCCGATCCGGAGCCGGAGGCGGAAACCGGGGCGCCCGAACGTCAGGCCCCAGCCGATCCTGATTCGTCCGGGGAGGAGCGAGAGGCTGTTGCCGAGCCCGAGCCCGAGCCCGAGCCCCAGTCCTTGCCCGACGTACCGGAAGATGAGCAGGTCCTGCTCTCCTGGCGCGCCTCGGAGTACACCCTGCAACTACTGGGCGCGGGCTCTGAGGACTCTGTGCGTGACTATATAGACCGTCAACCCAACAGCGGCGATCTGCTCTTCTTTGAGGCCCGCCGTCAGGGCGAGCCCTGGTTCGTGGTGGTCACCGGTCGCTTTGACAGCTCAGAGCAGGCGCGCGCGGCGAGAGCGCAGCTCCCCTCCGCTCAGAGAGACGCGGGGCCCTGGCCCCGCCCGCTGAGTGAAGTTCAGGAAGAAATAGAGACAGTGAGAGGGCTAGGGCGCTGACACACTGATGCCCACGGGCGTCGTGGTGACGTTGCCGCTCGGGCTGGGCGCGGTGATGTTCACGAATATGGCGCCGCTGGCGGGATCTGTGTCGTCCGCGGTCATGAGCACCTGCAGGGTGCGGGGCTCCGGGCTTCCGGCCATTTCTGAGCTGATGTTGGTATCGGCTTCAACATTATTGACAGTGTCGGTGTTGAGCGAGACGGTTGTTCCTGGAGGCATGCCATTGCCGTTGCAGTCGGCCAGCAGCATGGTGACTGTGGCGGTTTCTCCCAGCCCTAACGTGACATTATTCTGCCCCGGTAGGCGGCCGTCGGGCATCAGGTAGGGAGTCTCGCAGCTCATGATCAGCATGATATCGTCGCGGATGGTGACGAATTCTTTGTTGCAGGCCACCTCCTGAGTGCAGAGCACCCCGTTATAGATACCGTCTCCGGGGGCGTAACTGGCGCCATCGCTGTCTTCGTCGTTCGAGAGAGCCACGATTTCTTCATTGCTGTCGTAGGACCCGGTGAAATTTTTGTCCAGGTAGGCGCTGCCAAGATCATCGCAGCCAGCCTCATCGATTTCGGCATAGGGGGTCGGTCTGTTGGGGTCGCACTGGCCGCTGGCGTTGTCAGACACAAAGATATCGCTGTCGTGGTCGTATACGCCGTTGCTGTTGAGGTCGGTGAAAGACTCGTTGCCCAGCGCCGTGGCCAACACTCTGACCCGCCCCGGGCGACAGTTCCCGAACGCACCGTCTCCGCAGATAATCTCCCGGTCGTCGGTGATTTCAAACCCGGCCGAGGGCCTTGGGCGGGGGCTCTGGCCATGCCAAGTGACCGAGCAGGCGCCATTTTCAGTGGTGCAGCTTGAATCGACGGCTCCGCCGCTGGTGGTAAAGTTGACGGCTGTTCCGTCCGGTGCGGGGTTATTGAAGGCATCGGCCAGGCGAATGGTCAGTTCTCTTTCGTCGTCGTAGTTCCAGGAAACCGGGTAGAGGTCGGATGTGGACAGGCTCATACTGTTCTGGTCCGGAATGCCAGTCGAGACGACCAGCCGGCTTGACTGGGTTGAAATGGAACCGGTTTTGGTCTCAGTCGTTGCCGTTACTCTGATGGTGGTAGCCTGTGTTCCAGACTGTACCGTGGTGCTTACCTCACCGCTGGCGTTGCTGGTGCCTGTTGAATTGACCAGTGACAGGCCTCCCACTCCCGAGGGGGTCAGGGCGAAGGTTACCTCCACGTCGCCCATTGGGGCGCCGGCGCTGCCCAATACCTGGAATGTGACTTTGGAGGTTTCCGGGGTGCCCGTTCCCTTCAAACCAATCAACTCGGGATCCGCACCAATAAACGTCAGGGTCTGGATCGTATCGCTCTCAACCTCAAGCGTCGTCCGGGCACTTCCCGCGCTGACTCCCTCGTGGCTGGCACGGGCGGTAACCTGATCGTTACCGGTGCAGCCATTGGCGGTGTAGGTCACTTCCGCGCGGCCATTGTTGGTGCTGACGCTATTGCCATCCGCTTCGATCGCGCCCGAGAGTACGGAGCGCCCGGAGGCAATGCAGTCAGAGTTGAAGCTGACATCGACGGAATCGGTGATCAGCTCGCCACTGCTGTTAACCAGGGTGACACTCAATGTCGTGCTTCCCCCCGGGGAGAGAGTCGCCTCGTTGCCAATACCCACCCCGATTTCGCCGGGAATAAAATTCTCCGCGCTTCCCCTGCCCAGCTGAGCGGGTTCGATATCGGCGTCGCTGCCACCGTTGGTGTTGTCGTCACCTGTGCTGTCGCCAGACTTGATGTTGGCCAGGGTTGAAATGCCGTCATCAACACCGTCATCGTCGTCATCGCTGCCACAGGCAAAGAGTGTCAGGCCGAGCAACAGAACGGCCAGTGATTTCAAGGAGAGCTTCCGGGGGGCTGGTGTCTGCATGGTATCTTCCTGGGTTACCGTTTAGTGATAAGGGGGTGTCATCTATTACCACTTTTAACATTAGTCCACTTTTAGCAGGCTGAAAAAGCACGTTTAGCAATAAGAGGTGCCAGTCATTACTACCATCTACAACGAGAAACGGGGCCGAAGGCCCCGCGCGTAAAGAGATATCCAGAATCTGGTTCCCCGGTCAGAGGGCTTTGCGCCCTCTGGTGTCACTGCCCTTCCTCTTACTCAGGGGGAGGAGCGCTGATTCCGATGGAGGCGGGGTAGCTGATCAGCTCACCGCCGGGCGTGGGGGCCGTAACAATGACATGCACTGTTCCGCTGGCGGCTTTATCATCCCCGGCCGTAATGGAAACCCCGATAGTGCTTGGCTCTGAAGAGCCGGCCAGCTCACCGTCAGGAAAAACCGCGGTCTGGACGTTGTTGGCCGCCTGGTCGTTGAGGGACACTACGGTGCCAGCGGGCATGCCGTTGCCGTTGCAGTCGGCCAGAAGCATGGTAACCGTGTCGGATTGGCCGGGGCCCAGGACCACATCCCGTGTTCCCGGCAGGTCGCCATCTTCCATGACATAGGGCACATCACAGCTCATGACCAGCATAATGTCATCGCGCACGGTCACGGAGTCCCGGTTGCAGTCGCCCGCGTCCCGCGAGGCATCGCTGCACAGTACGCCATTGTAGATGCCATCGCCCGGTTGGTAGGTGCTGCCGTTGCTCCCTTCATCGGGACTCAGCACGACGATTTCCTCATCGCTGTCGTAGTCCCGGTTGAAATTCTTGTCAAGGTAGGCCGTACCCAGGTCGTCGCAGCCGTTCACGTCCACGTCGGCATAGGACAGAGGGCGGTTGGGGTCGCACTGACCTTCGGAATTGTCCGAGAGAAATATGTCACTGGCGTGGTCGTAGAGGCCATTGCCGTTGTTATCGATGAACGATTCGTTACCCTGCGTGGTGGCCAAGATCCGAACCCGGCCCGGGCGGCAACTGGGTTCCCCTGCTGTGTTCGCAGGGAGGCCGGTGGGGCAAAAGACCCCCATGGGCTCCTCGGTGACATTAAAGCCCTGGGAGGGTTCCGGGCGAGGGTTCTGACTGCGCCAGGTCACGCTGCAGGCACCGTCCTGAGTGGTACAGCTGGAATCCACGGAGCCGCCGCTGGTAGTAAAGGTCACCGCTGTGCCGTCCGGCGCGGGGTTGTTGAACGCGTCGGCGAGACGCATGGTCAGTTGACTTTCGACCCCGTCGTAACGCCACCCGACCGGATGAAGATCGGTCGCTGACAGGGTGGCACTGTTCTGGTCGGGAATACCGGTGGAAACGACCAGCTCGCTGGACTGGGTAGAGATATCACCCACATCGGTGACGGTCGTCGCGGTAACGCGAACACTGGTGGGGGTGTTGCCCGCCTGAACGGTTGTGCTCACCTCGCCACTGCCGTTGCTGGTATCGTCGGTGTTTACCAGAGCCAGGCCGCCGGTGCCTGAGGGGCTGAGTGCGAACTGGACTTCCACATCACGCATCGGGCTGCCCGTGACCCCTTTGACCTGAAACGTCACTTTTGAGGTTTCCAGACCGCCGGTGCCCTTGAGACTGATTAGGTCGGGCTCTGCGCCGATAAACTCCAGGGTCTGGACAGTATCGCCCTCCACCGTGATGGTCGCTCTGGCGCTGCCGGCTTCAAGGCCTTCGTAAGTCGCGCGGGCGGTTACCTGGTCGTCGCCGGCGCAGCCGTTGGTATTGTAGGTGACTGTTGCTCGTCCATTGTTGGTGCTGACACTGTTGCCGCCCTCTTCATCGGTGTCGGTCAAGGTGGCGGCGCCGGAAGAAATGCAATCAGAGTTGAAATTGACATCAACAGAGTTGGTGATCAGCTCACCAGCATTGTTAACCATGGTTACGCTGAGGGTGGTGCTGCCACCGGGGGTGAGCATGGTATCGTTGCCTATGCCCAGCTCAATCTCTCCCGCGACGAAGTCGTCGGCGCTTCCCCGGCCAAGCTGGGCCGGCTCATTGTCAGCTTCGCCGTTGCCGTTGGCACCCCCTACGGCGCCGTCATCATTGATGCCATCCAGGCGCGAGCCGCTGTCGCCGCCGCCACAGGCTGTGAGGGTCAGACCAAGGAGCAAGGCCGCCAGGGTTTTCAGAGGGAGTGGCCGGAAATCTGGTGTTTGCATGGTGTCTTCCTGAGTTGCCGTTTCGTTTTTAGTAATAAAGGAGAGTGCCGGTTATTGTCGTTCTAACGTTAGCCCAGTTGGGGACGAGAATAAAGCACGCTCAGCCCGGAATATGGGCCTTTGGGCGGATTATAGGTATTTTCCGCGAATTGTGATACGTTGAAGCCTTGCCCGTTTCGGGTTGCGGCGCCGGGCGTCGCGGATCGGAGGCGGTGTCACCCGACCCGGTGTCCGACCGGGCGAGCCGGTTCGCTCCCGTCACAGAAAATGAACTCGTTGGCTGTAAATGGCCGACGATATCGTCGTGTTCGGCTGTTTTCGGCGTTTTTAGCACAAGATAGTGGCGGTTGGCATCCCGTTTGCCTTGCCTTTGCGGTGGCGAGCGGGTAATATGCTGCGCCCATTTGCCCGGCCCCTTTATGCAGGGGCTTTTTTGTCTGGAGTGTGAGCTGTGTCACACTTCGGGATCTATCGGTATCGAGAGAGACAGCGTATGACCACGGGCCTCTACAGCTTAGATGAGTTCAAAGACAACTGCGGCTTCGGCCTGATTGCCCACTTGAAGGGCCAGGCCAGCCACCGCTTGCTCGAGACCGCCATTGAGTCGCTGACCTGCATGACTCACCGCGGCGGTATCGCAGCGGATGGCAAGACCGGTGACGGCTGTGGCCTGTTGCTGCAAAAGCCGGACGGATTTCTGCGGGCCGTGGCCAAAGAGGCCTGCGATACTGAACTGACCGACATCTACGGTGTGGGCTCGGTGATGCTCAGCACCGACGAAGCCCAGGCGCAAAGTGCCCGCCAGGTTGTCGAGGAAGAGCTGCGCGCGCAATCGCTCTCGCCGGCGGGCTGGCGTGAAGTGCCGGTCGACAGTGGCTGCCTGGGACCGATTGCCCTGGAGTCCCTGCCGGTCTTCAACCACCTGTTCATCAACAATGACGGCGAGCTGAGCTCCGCGGAGTTCAATGCCCGCCTGTTTCTGGCTCGGCGTCAGGCCGAGGTCCGGCTGGCCGAGGACAAGTCGTTCTATATCGCCAGCTTCAGCTCCACGGTCATCTCCTATAAAGGGTTGATGATGCCGGTGGACCTGCCCCGCTTTTTTACCGACCTGGCGGACCCGCGCCTGGAGACGGCGATCTGTGTGTTCCACCAGCGCTTCTCCACCAATACGCTGCCCCAGTGGCCGCTGGCGCAACCCTTCCGCATGCTGGCCCACAACGGTGAAATCAATACCGTGATGGGGAACCGCAACTGGTCGGTGGCCCGGACTTCAAAGTTCAGCACTTCCCTTTTGCCCAACCTGGAGAGTGTCGCGCCCCTGGTCAACCGCGAAGGGTCCGATTCCTCCAGTCTGGACAATATGCTCGAAGTGCTGATTACCGGTGGTATGGAACTGCACCGGGCGGTGCGCATGCTGGTGCCGCCGGCCTGGCAGAATGTCGAGCACATGGATCCGCAGTTGCGCGCGTTCTACGAATACAACTCCATGCATGTGGAGCCCTGGGATGGTCCCGCCGGTCTGGTGATCACCGACGGTCGCTATGCGGTCTGTACCCTGGACCGCAACGGCCTGCGTCCCTCGCGTTGGGTGATCACCAAAGACGACATAATCACTGTGGCGTCCGAAGTGGGAACCTATGGCTATAAGCCTGAAGACGTCGTGGCCAAGGGGCGTCTGGGGCCCGGTCAGATCCTGTCGGTCGACACCGAAACCGGCAAGCTGTACCACACCAAAGACATTGACGAGCAGCTCAAGGGCCGTCAGCCATACCGGCAGTGGTTGAAAGACAACGCCCTGCGCATTGAAGCGACACTGGAAAACGATGTCGCTGAAGAGGGGTTGAGCGAAGAGCAGCTCAAGGCCTATATGAAGCTGTTTCAGGTGACCTTTGAGGAGCGCGACCAGGTGCTGCGTCCGCTCGCCGAGGGAGGCCAGGAAGCGGTAGGCTCCATGGGCGACGATACCCCCATGGCGGTGCTGTCCACCAAACAGCGGCCGCTGTATGACTATTTCCGTCAGCAGTTTGCACAGGTCACCAACCCGGCAATCGACCCGCTGCGCGAAGCCATTGTGATGTCACTGGAAACCTGTCTGGGACGCGAGCTGTCGGTGTATGAAGAAACCGAAGAGCACGCTGACCGGGTGATCCTGGGCACGCCCGTTCTGTCACCGGCCAAGTTCCGGGCGCTGATGGACGTTCCCCGTCCGGGGTACGAAGCGACTGTGGTATCGCTGGCCTACGACCCCGATCAGAGCAGCCTGAAGCAGGCTGTGGCCGACGTCTGTGCCGAAGCCGAGCGGCAGGTCGCCGCGGGCAAGGTCATTCTGGTGCTGAGCGACAATGGCATGGAAAAAGGTCAGTTGCCGGTGCATGCCCTGCTGGCGACCGGGGCGGTGCATCACCATCTGACCAAAGTGGGACTGCGCTGCGACGCCAATATTGTGGTGGAAACCGGCACCGCCCGGGACTCCCACCAGATTGCGACACTGATCGGTTACGGTGCCACCGCGGTCTATCCCTACCTGAGCTATCACGTACTGAACTACCTGATGGATACCGGCGAGCTGCTGCTCGACACCGACCAGGCCTACAAGGGCTACCGCAAGGGGGTGGACAAGGGGCTGCTCAAGATCCTGTCCAAAATGGGTATTTCCACCATCACCTCCTACCGGGGCGCCCAGCTGTTTGAAGCGGTGGGGCTGGCCGATGAAATCGTGGACACCTGCTTTACCGGGACCCAATCGCGCATTCAGGGCGCCACCTTCGAGGATCTGGAAGACGATCAGAAGATCATCGCCAAATCCGCCTGGCTGGCGCGCAAGCCGATTGTGCAGGGCGGCATTCTCAAGTATGTGCACGGTCAGGAGTATCACGCCTTCAATCCGGATGTGATCCAGACTCTGCAGCGTGCCGTCCAGTCCGGCGACTACGCTCTGTGGCGGGACTACTCCGGCCTGGTCAATGAGCGGCCGGTGGCGACTCTGCGTGACCTGCTCAAGTTGCGCGAGGGCGCCAAACCGATTCCGCTCAGTGAAGTGGAGCCGATGGAAGACATCATCAAGCGCTTCGACTCGGCGGGCATGTCGCTCGGTGCCCTCTCGCCCGAGGCGCACGAATGTCTGGCCCAGGCCATGAACCGGCTGGGCGGGCGCTCCAACAGTGGTGAGGGCGGCGAAGACCCGGCCCGCTTTGGTACCGACAAGGTCTCCAAGATCAAGCAGATCGCCTCCGGTCGCTTTGGCGTGACACCGCACTACCTGGTCAATGCCGAAGTGCTCCAGATCAAGGTGGCCCAGGGCGCCAAGCCCGGTGAGGGCGGCCAGTTGCCCGGCGGCAAAGTGAATGAGCTGATTGCCCGGCTGCGTTTCTCGGTGCCCGGAGTGACCCTGATTTCACCGCCGCCGCACCACGACATCTATTCCATTGAAGATCTGGCTCAGCTGATCTTCGACCTCAAGCAGGTGAACCCGGATGCCCTGGTGTCGGTCAAGCTGGTGTCACGCCCGGGCGTGGGCACCATCGCGGCCGGTGTGGCCAAGGCCTACGCCGACCTGATCACCATCTCCGGTTACGACGGCGGTACCGCGGCCAGTCCGCTGACCTCCATCCGCTATGCCGGCTCTCCCTGGGAGCTGGGCTTGAGCGAGACCCACCAGATGCTGCGCGCGAACGACCTGCGCGACAAGGTGCGGGTGCAGACTGACGGTGGCCTCAAGACCGGCCTGGACGTGGTCAAGGCGGCCATGCTGGGGGCCGAGAGCTTCGGCTTTGGTACCGGGCCCATGGTGGCCATGGGCTGTAAGTACCTGCGCATCTGTCACCTGAACAACTGCGCCACCGGTGTGGCGACCCAGCGCGATGATCTGCGCCGCAACCACTACATCGGCACCGTGGAAATGGCCATGAACTTCTTCAAGTTCGTGGCCGAAGAAACCCGTGAGCTGATGGCCCAGATGGGCGTGCGCAGCCTGGCGGACCTGGTCGGCCGTGTGGATCTGCTGGAGGCCATCGAAGGGACCACCAGCAAGCAGAAGCGTCTGGATCTGAGCCGCATCATCTACACCGATGACTTGCTCGAGTCCAAGCCCCAGCTGTGTGGTGTGGCCCGCAACACCCCCTTCGATAAGGGTGAGCTGGCCGAAGCCATGGTCAAAGACGTGATCTCGGCGGTTGAAGACAAATCCGGCGGCGAATTCGAGTTCCGGGTGACCAACTGCGACCGCTCCATCGGCGCGCGTATCAGCGGTGAGATTGCAAAACGCCACGGCAACCAGGGCATGGCTGACACGCCCATTACGCTGAAGTTGACCGGCGTCGCCGGGCAGAGCTTCGGCGTCTGGAACGCGGGCGGCCTGGATATGTATCTGGAAGGCGACGCCAACGACTATGTCGGCAAAGGCATGGCGGGCGGCAAGCTGGTGCTGCGCCCACCGCGCAATTCCAGCTTCAAGTCCCAGGACACCAGCATCATGGGCAACACCTGCCTATACGGCGCCACGGGCGGTAAGGTATTCGCCGCCGGCCAGGCGGGTGAGCGCTGTGGTGTGCGCAACTCCGGCGCCCATGTGGTGGTGGAAGGCGCGGGCGATCACTGCTGTGAATACATGACCGGTGGTGTGATCACCGTGCTGGGCCGCACCGGCGTCAACTTCGGCGCGGGCATGACCGGTGGCTTTGCCTATGTGCTGGATGAAGACAATACCTTTGTCGACCGATACAACCACGAGCTGGTGGAAATCCACCGGGTGGATGGCGAGTCGCTCGAAGCGCATCGCAACCATCTGCGCGGCGTGATTGCCGAATTCGTCCGCGAGACCGAGAGCGAGTGGGGCCAGCACCTGCTCGATGATTTCGACGGTTACGTGGGCAAGTTCTGGCTGGTGAAACCCAAGGCCGCGAACCTTTCCAGCTTGCTCAACGACATGGAAAAGCGCGGCGAGTAAGCCTGGGTGCGCTTTGAGCGTGCCCGACCCGACAAAGAAAGGTCAAACAAAGAAAGAGCGGACCCGTCGCCCGGTGCGGCGCGGGTCCCAACCGATTAGCTGAGGCAGTAATTATGGCCGGACGTTTGAGCAACAATTTCCAGTTTATTGATGTGGGCCGCCAGGATCCTGCAAAAAAGGATATGGAGGTGCGCCAGCACCAGTTTGTGGAAATTTACGAACCCTTCACCCAGGAAGAGGCCGCCAGTCAGTCACACCGGTGCCTGCACTGTGGCAACCCCTACTGCGAGTGGAAGTGCCCGGTACACAACTTCATTCCCAACTGGCTCAAGCTGATTTCGGAGGGCAACATCTTCGAGGCGGCCGAGCTGAGCCACCAGACCAACTCCCTGCCCGAGGTCTGCGGCCGGGTCTGCCCGCAGGACCGGCTGTGTGAGGGCGCCTGTACCCTGAATGACGGTTTTGGCGCGGTGACCATCGGCAACGCCGAAAAGTACATTACCGACACCGCCTTTGCCATGGGCTGGAAGCCGGACATGTCCGAGGTCAAATGGACCGAGAAGAAGGTGGCCATCATCGGCGCCGGTCCGGCCGGCCTCGGCTGCGCCGATGTACTGGTGCGCAGCGGCGTCAAGCCAGTGGTATTCGATCGCTACCCGGAGATCGGGGGTCTTCTGACCTTTGGCATTCCCGAGTTCAAGCTGGACAAAGACGTGATGACCCGTCGTCGGGAAATTTTCACCGAAATGGGCATGGAGTTCCGCCTGAACACCGAGGTGGGCAAAGACGTCACCATCGAAGAATTGATGGATGAATACGATGCCATCTTCATGGGGATGGGGACCTACACCTACATGAAAGGCGGGTTCCCCGGTGAAGATCTGCCCGGCGTACACGATGCGCTGCCGTTTCTGGTGGCCAACGTGAACCGCAACATGGGTTTTGAAAAAGACCCGCAGGACTTCATCAGTGTAAAGGGGCAGCGTGTTGTGGTTCTGGGTGGTGGTGACACGGCCATGGACTGTAACCGCACCTCCATTCGCCAGGGCGCCGAGAGCGTGACCTGCGCCTACCGCCGCGACGAAGAAAACATGCCCGGCTCCCGGCGAGAAGTGGCCAACGCCAAAGAGGAGGGCGTGAAGTTTCTGTTCAACCGTCAGCCGGTAGCCATTGTGGGCGAAGACCGGGTCGAGGGTGTGAAGGTGGTGACCACCGAGCTGGGCGAGCCGGATGAAAACGGCCGTCGCCGCCCCGAACCGGTGCCCGGCAGTGAAGAAGTTCTGCCTGCGGATGTGGTGCTGGTGGCATTCGGCTTCCGTCCGAGCCCGGCGCCCTGGTTTGATGATCACGGCATCAAGGTCTCCGACTGGGGCGGTGTGGAAGCGCCGGAAGTGCAGGAATACAAGTTCCAGACCGCGAACCCCAAAGTCTTTGCCGGTGGCGACATGGTGCGCGGCTCCGACCTGGTGGTCACCGCCATCTGGGAAGGGCGCGAAGCGGCCGACGGTATTCTCGACTATCTGGAGGTCTAGGCCCCGCGCCTCGACCCCACAATTGAGCCTTCTATGACCGAACTCAAGAACGATCGCCTGCTCCGCGCCCTGGCCCGGCAACCCGTCGACGTCACTCCCGTGTGGATGATGCGCCAGGCCGGGCGCTATCTGCCCGAGTACCGGGCCACCCGCGAGCGGGCCGGAGACTTCATGGGCCTGTGCGGTAACCCGGACCTGGCCTGTGAAGTCACGCTCCAGCCGCTGGAGCGCTACCCGCTGGACGGGGCCATCCTGTTCTCCGATATTCTCACCATCCCCGATGCCATGGGGCTGGGGCTGTATTTCGAGCCGGGTGAGGGCCCCAAATTCCGCAAACCGGTGCGCACCGAAGCCGATATCAACGCGCTCGATGTCGTCGACCCGGACGCGGATCTGCCCTATGTGCTGGACGCGGTCAAAACCATCCGCCGTGAGCTGGGTGGACGGGTACCGCTGATCGGCTTCTCCGGCAGCCCCTGGACCCTGGCGACCTACATGATCGAAGGTGGCTCCAGCCGGGACTTCCGCATTGCCAAGCAGATGATGTACGACCGCCCCGAGCTGATGCATCAGTTGCTGGACACACTGGCGCAGTCGGTGATCGGCTACCTGAATGGTCAGATCCGCGCTGGCGCCCAGGTGATCCAGATTTTTGATACCTGGGGTGGCGCCCTGTCCCACGCAGCCTATGAAGAGTTCTCGCTGCGCTATCTGCAGCAGATCGTCAGCGGCCTGATCCGCGAACACGAAGGGCGTCAGGTGCCCGTCATCCTCTTCACCAAAGGCGGCGGTCAGTGGCTGGAGCGCATGGCCGATACCGGCGCCGATGCCCTGGGCCTGGACTGGACCACGGACATCGGCCAGGCCCGTCGTCGGGTGGGCGACCGGGTCGCCCTGCAGGGCAATATGGACCCGACCATTCTATATGCCCGCCCCGACCGTATCCGGGCGGAAGTGGCCGATATTCTCGCCTCCTACGGCACGGGGCCCGGCCATGTGTTCAACCTGGGTCACGGCATCACCCCTGAAGTTGATCCCGAGCACGCGGGGGCTTTCATCCGGGCGGTACACGAGCTTTCGGCCCAGTACCATGAGTCGTCGAAGCACCGGGAGGGGTAGCTTGACTCCGCGGAGGGTTCTGATTCACTATCTGTAGCATCCTGCCTGGTTTTTGACTACACTGGCTGAATAGATGGATTTGACGCCGGCCTCACGGCTTAGAGGGCACCTTAGTGGGAATCAAACAAGTCAAACTGGATGTCAACGAAATTACCGTTGGCATGTATGTCTCGGGTCTCGATCGACCCTGGACCCAGACCCCGTTTCCCCTCCAAGGCTTCTTTATCCGGGATCTGGACGAGATTCGGCAGCTCAAAAGCCTCTGCAAACACGTCTATATCGATGTGGTCAGAGGGCGTTCCCCGGTGTCTACCAACCTGCAGACCATCCCTTCAGACAGCCTGCGCAGCCGCATCACCGCCCGCGAGAACAAGCACGCCCCCGCCAAGGTCAATGTGGCCCCGCTGCGCATCCAGCGCCATCAGTACGGCCCGGTTCAGCCACTCAAAAAGGAAATCAAGAAAGCCCGTCAGCTGCACCAGAGCGTTTACCACGCCGTGGGCGAGGTGCTGGACTACCTGGGCAGCAACGAATTGCACCGGGTACCGATTCTGGAAACCAAACGCCTGGCGAGCGACATGGTAGACAGTGTGGTGCGCAACCCCGACGCCTTCACCTGGCTGTCGCGGGTGCAGGAAAAAGACGAATATACCTACAGCCACGCCATTCGCTGCTCGGTCTGGGCCATTCTTTTCGGGCGCCATATCGGGCTGCCCAAGCGCGATCTCGATGTGCTCGCCATGGGGGTACTGCTCAAGGATGTGGGCAAGGTGAAGCTCGACCAGGGGCTGCTCACCAAGACCCAGCGCACGCCCGACGAGGAGAAGCAGTACGAGAGCTTCGTGGAAAGAGGGGTGGAGATCCTGCGCAAAACCCCGGGGGTTGAGCCGCGCGTGATCAGTGTGGTCAAAACCCACTGTGAGCGGCTCAACGGCAGCGGTTTCCCGCTCCACCTCCAGGGC
Organism: Marinimicrobium sp. C2-29; assembly: GCF_038419845.1. Lineage (NCBI taxonomy): Bacteria > Pseudomonadati > Pseudomonadota > Gammaproteobacteria > Cellvibrionales > Cellvibrionaceae > Marinimicrobium > Marinimicrobium sp. C2-29. The sequence continues at coordinate 112,916 of NZ_JBCAQT010000004.1, read as the reverse complement.
GACAAAATCCCGCTGCTGGGCAAGATAGCGGGGGTCGTGACCTTTTATGACAACACCACCAACCCCCGGGGCGCCAGCCAACCCATTGCGCCCTCCAAGGCGGTCAGTCGGCTGTATGAGCTGCGCAACACGCAGTTTCAGGAAGAGCTGGTGGTGGAATTCATCCGCGCCATCGGTCTGTATCCGACGGGCACCCTGGTGGAACTGAGCACCGGCGAAGTGGGTGTGGTGGTCGAACAGAACTTTGAGCGTCGCCTCAAACCCAAGGTGATGCTGGTGCTCGATGCGGTCAAGTCGCCCCTCGAGTCGCCTCAGGTGTTTGACCTTGCCGAGGACGACCGACGCAAGCAGGCACTGATCGACTCGGGTAAAAAGACCTTGGAAGAGATCGAGAAAGTCGAGATCGCGCGCGACCTGGAGCCGGGCAGCTATGAGGTGGATATCACCGCCGTGCGCGACAGTTACATCCTGAAACAGGAAAAGTCCGGCCTGATGTCGCTGCTCGAGCGGTTTCAGCCCTGAATCGCGTTCCCCAGTCTCTCACCCATCCGGGTGCGGCTGCCGGCGCTGTACGCCGTGTCCCACTCTACCCGATCTTTGGCAAATAGCACGATGGCGGTGGAGCCGAGCTTGAAGCGGCCCATTTCCTCGCCTTTTTCCAGGGAGATGGCCTTCTGTCCCGGGCGGTAGTCCAGGGTCTGGATTCGCCGTTTGACCGGAGCCGCTTCGCCGCCCCAGACCGTTTCGATACCTGCGACAATCATTGCACCCACCAGCACCACGGCCATGGGGCCCCGGTCGGTATCAAAAATGGCCACCAGCCGCTCGTTGCGTGAAAACAGGCGCGGTACCTGATTGGCGGTGGCGTTGTTGACCGAAAACAGGTCGCCCGGGATGGCCACGGTGGTCCGCAGCTGACCGCCGTACGGAATATGCACCCGGTGATAATCCTTGGGGGCGAGATAAACCGTGGCAAAGGCGCCGTCATCGAATTCGTGCGCCAGCTGTTCATCGCCGCCGAGCAGCTCCCGCGTTGTGTAGAGCTGGCCCTTGGCCTGGAAAATACGGCCTTCACTGATGGTGCCCAATTGGCTGATGACTCCGTCGGCGGGGCAGACAACCGCCTCGCTCTCGGGCGCGATGGGCCGGGCGTCGGGCTTCAGTGCCCGGGTGAAAAAGTCATTGAAACAGGCATAGGCGCGCGGGTTTTCCTCGGCGGCCTCACTCATATCGACCTGGTAGCGTTTGATGAACCACTCGATAAACCGGTTTTTGATTGCCGGGGCTCGGTGATTGGCCAGCCAGCCGGCGGCACGCGAGAGCCGGTGCTGGGGCGTGATATACTGAAGGGCAGCGAATAATTTCTCGTTCATGGTTTCTCTTTCTCAGGAGCTGGGCGGTCCAATCAAGAATGCGGCGTCATCTTAGCAAATCTGTGGTTTTCCATCTTGCCTTTCCGCTGCCTGCCTTTGCGTTCGGTGCTTTCTTTACGTTCGGTATGGGGTGCCGCACGGGATGGATCTGACGCGAGTAGTGATCGAGGTGCTGGGCGGGCTCGGCCTGTTCCTGCTGGGCATGACACTGATGACCGAGGGTCTGCGCGCGCTGGCCGGCGACGCCATCCGGGGCGTGTTGATGCGCTTTACCCGCAGTCCACTCACCGGTGTGATGACCGGGCTGACCAGCACGGCGATCCTGCAATCCTCCAGCGCCACCATTGTGGCGACCGTGGGGTTTGTGGGCGCGGGCCTGCTCAGCTTTTCCCAGGCACTCGGCATTGTCTTCGGCTCGGCGCTGGGCACCACCATGACCGGCTGGTTGGTGGCGGTCATCGGCTTCAAACTGAAACTGTCGGTGATGGCCGCTGTGCTGGTGTTTGTCGGCGCCATGATCCGGCTGTTCGCCTCCCGCTCTCTGGGCGGGCTGGGGTTTGCGCTGGCCGGCTTCGGGCTGATCTTCATCGGCATCGAGGGCATGCAGGGCGGCATGGAGGGGCTGCGCGAGTTCGTGGATTTCAGGCAGTTTCCGGCCGACAGCCTCTCCGGCAAGCTCAAGCTGGTGCTGGTGGGGGTCCTGTTCACTATCGTGACCCAGTCTTCCAGTGCCGGGGTTGTAGCGGCACTTACCGCCCTGTACACCGATGCCATTGTCTTTGAACAGGCCGCGGCGCTGGTGGTGGGCATGAACATCGGCACCAGCTTTACCGCCGCTGTGGCCACCATCGGGGGCAATGTGGCGGTGCGCCGTACCGGCTTCTCCCATGTGGTGTACAACACCTCGGTCAGTGCCATTGCCCTGTTTCTGATCACCCCCTATATCGCCTTCTGGCAGTGGGCTTCTCCCGCCGTCTTTGACGCCCAGGAAGAATTCGCCCTGGTGGGCTTCCATACCGCGTTCAACCTGCTCGGGGTGCTCTGCGTGCTGCCGTTCACCCGGCAGTTCGCCCGTCTGATCGAGCGGCTGTTTCCGGAAAAGCCCTTCGGCTATCAGCAGATCCTGGATCGCGGCCTGCTCAAATACCCCGAGCTGGCACTGACAGCGGTGCAGAAAGTGCTGGCCGAGCAGGTGGCGCGTATCGCCGAGCAGTTGACCTATATTCTGGGGGAAACCAGCCGTTCGGCGCCGCTGGGGGATATGGGCCGGGAGCTGGATGATGTGCAGGAATATCTTGACGCCATTCACCTGGAGGACACCTCGGGCAGCCAGTGGGAGCGCCTGCTGGCGGCCATTCAGGTCGTGGAGCACCTGCAGCGTCTGCTCGAACGCTGCGAAAACAAGACGGTCTCCATGGCGCTGCGCGAGAGTGAGGATCTTCCCCGGGCGCGGGCGCTACTGGGTCAACTGGTCCACGTGCTCAACGGCAAGCAGACGTTGGCGCTGGAACGAGTGAAGGAATTGGTCGCAGAAATGACCGAAATCGAGCAAACTACGCGGCAACAGACCATGCACGACATCGCGCAGGGGCGTCTGGATTTCAAGCGAGGGGTTGGCCGTATGGAGCTGCTGCGCTGGTTACAGCGGGTGGCGGTGCATATAGAGCGGATCGATCTACACAGTCGCGAACTCAACTACCGGCGCAACCAGCGGCAATAACCTATGACCTCCATACCCTCCCAGAATATCGCCGAACCCTCGCTGGTGGCGGCCACGGCCCCCGACCTCGATGATCTGGTGGCGCTCGAGCAGCGCTGCTTTGACAGTGACCGGCTCAGCCGGCGCAGTTTTCGGCGCTGGCTTGATGGCGATCAGTGCGTGTTCCTGCTGGCCCGCGATGGCCAGCGGCTGGCGGGGTACATTCTGGTGCTGTTTCACCGGGGCACCCGGCTGGCGCGCATTTACTCATTGGCCGTGGACCCGGACTACCGTGGCCGGGGGCTGGCCCGTCGGCTGATCGCGTCGGGGGAGGAGGGGGCGCGCTCGAGCGGGTGCTTCTACATGCGCCTTGAGGTCAGTAGTCAGAATCGCAACGCGATCGCGCTCTATGAGACGCTGGGCTACAAGCAGTTCGGGCTCTACCAGGACTACTACGAAGATCACAGCGATGCCCTGCGTTACCAGAAGCGCATCCGGCTGGTGAGTGATACGGCCTACCATCGCGCCATTCCCTGGCTGGCCCAGGGGACCCGCTTCACCTGCGGCCCCGCTGCGCTGATGATGGCCCTGGCCGCACTGGATCCGGAGTATATTCCCTCCGCAACCGAAGAACTGCGCCTCTGGCGCGAGTCCACGACCATTTTCATGACCTCCGGCCACGGCGGATGCCACCCCATGGGGCTGGCGCTGGCGGCGCTGGAGCGTGGCTTTGCCGCCGAGGTCTGGGTCAATCAGCCCGGCCCACTGTTTCTGGACGGTGTGCGCGATGAGAGCAAGAAGCCGGTGATGACGCTGGTGCATGAGGATTATCGCGCCGCTCTGGAGCGGCGCGATACCCCGGTACATTACCGGGACCTGCGCCAGGATGACCTGATTACCGCCTTTGAGCGTGGCGGCGTGCCCCTGATTCTGATCAGCACTTACCGGATGGACAAGAAAAAAGCCCCGCACTGGGTGGTGATGAGTGGTTACGATGACGACTGCATCTACGTCCATGATCCCGACCCCGACGGTCAGGGCCAGACGGCCCTGGATTGTCAGTACCTGCCCCTGGCGCGGGCCGATTTTGAACGGATGAGCAGTTTCGGACGCGGCCGTCTGCGCACGGCGGTGATTCTCACCCGCCCGGGCCTGGACTGAGGGCGAAGGGAGTCGGTATGACAGAATTCGAGTTTGAAGTGAAACGCTCCACCCGCCGGCGCACAGTCAGCCTCGAGGTGCGCGATGCTCGCCTGCTGGTGCGGGCGCCCCTGGGCGTCTCCGAGCGGGAACTGGCACGTCTGGTTCAGCGCAAGGGCCCCTGGGTCAGAAGCAAGATCCGCGCTCAGCAGCAGCTTCTGGCCGCCATCCCGGAGTACCGCTATGTGACGGGCGAATCGCTGCCCTGGCTGGGGTCGACACTGGCATTGGATGTGACCGAAGCGCCGGCCGGCAGGGCCGAGCGCCGAGGCGGTCAGCTACGGGTGGGCCTGTCGCGGCGCAGTCGTCAACCGGCGCGCGAGCAGACGCGGCGATTGGTGCAGGGCTGGTATCGGGACGAGGCCCTCAGGCTCCTGACCGAGAAAACCCATCGGCTGACCGCCCGGCTGGGGCTGCGGTGCACCGGCGTGAACGTGCGGGTCACCCGCTCCAAATGGGGTCACTGCACCAGCCGCGGCGCCATTCAGTACAACTGGCAGATTGTGCTGGCCCCCGAGTCCATTGTGGACTATCTTGTGGCTCACGAAGTGTGCCACCTGCGCCATCACAACCACAGCCGCGCCTTCTGGCAGCTGGTGGAGCAGGTCTGCCCCGATTACCGGGAGCTCAGAGACTGGCTCAAGGCCAATGGCCGGACGCTGGTGCTCTGACTCCACTGTTTTTACTATTCACTCTGTCGCACTAGGAATCCCACCATGAGCTCAATGAGCGAAGACGCCGTTGAAAACCTCGACCGCTTTATTGTTGAAGCCCTGGAGAAAGGGGGAGTGTATGGCCTGGAAGGCCCCGAGGGCTGGGCGCTCTGCCCGTCGGAGAAGTACGAGCAGAGCGACGTCATGCCACTCTGGTCCTCTCTGGAGCTGGCCCAGCCGCACTGCCGCGAGGAGTGGAGCGACTACCGGCCGGTGGCCATCGAACTGGAAGAGTTGCTGGATGACTGGCTCCCGGGAATGCACGACGACGAGCTGCTGGTCGGCGTCAACTGGGACGAAGAGCTTGAAGGCGAAGAGCTGGAGCCCATCGACCTGCTGGAAGAGTTTGAGCAGGAGCTGAGCTGAGCGGGTAGGGCGTGACCCCGGCCATTACGGTCTGGGAAACTGAGCCATATACTTGCGCTCCATGCGCTGTTTCCAGCGCCAGACCCAGGCGCCGCCCCAGACCCAGTTGCCCCAGCGCGCCAGGGCAAACTCATCGCCACAGGCCAGAACGCTCAGGGCGCGCTTTGCCGGCTTGAAGGTGCGCAAGGGCTCGCCAGCGAGGGCACGCGCCAGATTGGCGGCCAGCACTTTGGCCTGACGCTCGGCCTGCGCCTCGGTCTGGGTCTGCAGGGGGCCGGCGGCACTGGCGATTTCGCCCACGGCAAAGACACCGGGGTGGCTGACTGACTGAAGCGACTGGTTGACCTGGATCAGCCCCCGGTCATTCACCGTCAACCCCGAGTCGGTCAGCCACTGACTGGCCTCGCCCGGCCGGCACCAGATCACTTTGTCCATGGGCAGATGTTGCTGGCGCTCGGTCAGAATCTGGTCCGCTTCCACCCGGGCGACCTCAAACAACGGGTGCACGCGAACCTGTCGCTCCTGCAACAGCTGGGCTGCCCTGAGCTGGGCCGCCAGAGGGAAGTCCGGTAGCAGCTTGCCGCCGGTGTGGACCAGATGTATCGAAACGGGTGCCTTGAGGCTGTCGTCCCGACCGAGTCGGTGGCGCAGAGCCAGTGCCATTTCCACCGCCGTGAGGTTGTTTCCGACCACGCCCAGATTGACCCGATCGATGCGCTCGCGGGTATGCAGTTGCTCCAGGGTTTCCTGCCACAACGGCAGAAACCGGTTGATCGGCTTGAGGCTCAGGGCGTGCGTCTCGATTCCCGGGGTACGGGTATCGGGCTGCAGGCCGGTGTTCAGCGATACCAGGTCGAAGTCCAGGCTGGTCCCGTCTTCCAGTGTGACTCGCCGCTCCTGTGGGTCGAGCCCGACGGCCCGACCAAACACCAGTTCGGTTTCAGTGGCACGGCACAGCTGCCCCAGATCGATATGGCAGTCGCGAAAGCGGTAGTGGCCGGCGACCAGGCCGGGTGGCATACCCGGATAGGGCACGAAGCGTTCCGGAGAGATCAGTACGACCCGGATATCGTCTGGTAGCAGCCCTCGGGCATTGAGCAGGTAGAGCGCGTGAGTGTGTCCGCCACCGACCAGGAGCAAGGTTCGCATAAGAGCAGGGCTCGGGTAAAAGGCCAGAGCATAGCGGAGACGGGCGCCAGCGTCTATTCCCGGTGCCCGCTTCACCGGGACGGGCGGGCATCAGGCCTCCTGGCTACCGGCGATGTCTTCATCCACAAAGCCAAAGAGGTAGTCGTGCAGAATATCCACCTGGTGCAGCTGGACATAGGATTCGAGCTGCTCCATCTGGGCAAACGCAGGGCTGATCGCGGCGGTGGGGGTCAGCCGGTAGTCGCGGGTCACCAGAACAAACGATTTATTGGCTGTGGGCACCGGGGTTTTGTGCAACAACTGCAGCACGCAGAAGTCGAAGTCCAGGCATAGCCGCATCAGGCTGGGGTAATTGGTTTCCTGACGGTCGATGAAGCGGATTTCCCGGCTCCCCAGTAAGTCGTCCGGGTTGAGTGAGTGTTTGGGCATAGGCACGGCTCGTTGAAGGGACGGGTTGAGGGGGCGCGTTGCTCTGGTGGCAACGTGGCTGGCCCGATCGTCATGATGGCCCGAGACTAACTGACCGCCGGGCGCGGTTTCGCATTACAACACAGGGTCGAACAGACCCGCGTGATCTGCCTCACAAAAGTCCGAGAGGCTGTCACGAGAGTCTGCGCTATGACGTATGCTGAGTGATCGGCGGCGTTCCAATTAAATGAACAGAAGCGAGTGGGAAATTATGAGAAAAACTGTGCAAAATCGGTTGTGGTTGGCGGTGCTGGTCCTGATGTTGAGCGCCTGCTCTCACTTTCCCATCGGGCTGGAAGAGCCGCAGGTGAAAGTGATGGGGTTGGAGTTGATGCCCTCTCAGGGGATGAATCAGCGCATTGCGGTGCACCTCGGGATCAGCAACCCCAACGGGCGGGATTTGTCCCTGCGGGGGATCTCTTATAACATCGGCATCGAAAACATTGAGGTTCTCAGTGGCACCACCAGTCGTGTGCCCACGCTCAAGGCCTATGAGGAGACGCCGGTGACCGTGGAAGTCTCGGCCAACCTGCTCTCCATTGCCCGCCTGGTGGAGCATTTTACCCGCCGCGAAGTGAGCGACCGAGTCAGCTATAACTTTGACGCCAAACTGGACTTCAGCCAATGGTTGCCGGCCATGCGGGTGCAGGAGCAGGGCGAAATAAAACTGCAGTACTAAAACATCACTGATCAGGATCGTGCATGAACGAAGTCGTTGTATCCCCCGACGCCGAAGAGCGTATTGCCCTTAAAGACTATACCGAAAAGGCGTACCTGGACTATTCCATGTACGTCATTCTGGACCGGGCGCTGCCCAATATTGGCGACGGGCTCAAACCGGTCCAGCGGCGCATCGTCTATGCCATGAGTGAGCTGGGGCTGAAGGCTACCGCCAAGTACAAAAAGTCCGCGCGTACCGTGGGCGATGTCATCGGCAAGTTTCACCCGCACGGCGACTCGGCCGCCTACGAGTCCATGGTGCTGATGGCGCAGCCGTTCTCCTATCGCTACACCCTGGTGGAGGGACAGGGCAACTGGGGCTCCCCGGACGATCCCAAATCCTTCGCGGCCATGCGCTACACCGAATCGCGCCTGGCGCGCTACAGCGAAGTGCTGCTGGAGGAGCTGGGGCAGGGCACGGTCGACTGGCAGCCCAACTTCGACGGCACCATGGATGAGCCCAAAGTGCTGCCCGCCCGGGTGCCGAACGTGCTGCTCAATGGCACCACCGGTATTGCCGTGGGCATGGCCACCGACATCCCGCCGCACAACCTGCGGGAGGTGGTCAACGCCTGTGTGCACCTGCTGGACAACCCCAAGGCCGACGTCGAGGCGCTGTGCGAGCACATTCTGGGCCCGGATATGCCCACCGAGGCGGAGCTGATCACCCCCCGTGAGGACCTGATCAAGATGTACCAGACCGGGCGCGGCAGCCTGCGCATGCGCGCCATCTGGAGCCGGGAGAAAGACAGCGGCGACATCGTCGTGACCGCGCTGCCCCATCAGGTGAGCGGCGCCAAGATTCTGGAGCAGATTGCCGCCCAGATGCAGGCCAAGAAGCTGCCCATGGTCACCGACCTGCGCGACGAATCCGACCACGAAAACCCCACCCGGCTGATCATCACGCCGCGCTCCAATCGCATTGATGACGAACAGCTGATGCAGCATCTGTTCGCCAGTACCGACCTGGAGAAAACCTACCGGGTCAACATGAACATGATTGGCATCGATGGTCGCCCGGGCGTGAAGAGCCTGGATACCATCCTGTCCGAATGGCTCAGCTTCCGCACCGTGACCACCCGGCGGCGCCTGCAGTTTCGTCTGGACAAGGTGGAAAAGCGACTGCACTTGCTGGAAGGCTTGCTGGAAGCCTACCTGAATATCGACGAAGTCATCCATATTATCCGTACCGAAGATGAACCCAAGCCGGTGCTGATGAAGCGCTTCAAGCTGAGCGAGGTTCAGGCGGACTACATTCTCGATACCAAACTGCGCCAGCTGGCGCGGCTGGAAGAAATGAAAATCCGCTCCGAGCAGGAGAGCCTGGAAAAGGAGCGCGACAAGCTGGAGAAAGTCCTGGGTTCGGCCACCCGGCTGAAAACCCTGGTGCGCAAGGAGCTGCTCGAAGTGGCCAAAGACTATGGCGATGATCGCCGCTCGCCCCTGGTGGAGCGCGAGGTGGCCCAGGCGTTCAGCGAGAACGAGCTGATCAGCGTCGATCCCATCACCGTGGTCGTGTCCGAAAAGGGCTGGATCCGCTCCGCCAAGGGCCACGACATCGATCCGGCGGCCCTGAGTTACAAAGCCGGTGACAGCTTCAAATTTGCCGTTCGCGGCAAAACCAATCAGAGCGTCATGCTACTCGACTCCACGGGCCGCAGCTACGCCATCGCCGCGCACAACCTGCCCTCGGCCCGCGGGCAGGGGGAACCATTGAGTGGACGCCTCAACCCGCCCAACGGGGCAAGCTTCGAGGGGGCTCTGATGGGCCCGGATGAGCAGCGCGTGCTGCTGACCTCCGATGCTGGCTACGGCTTTGTGGCCCGGCTCGCCGACCTGTTCAGCAAGAACCGCGCGGGTAAAACCATGCTCACCCTGCCCAAGGGGGCACAGGTTATGGCGCCCCAGCTACTGGACAACCCGGAAGAGGACCTGCTGGCCGCTGTCAGCAACGAGGGTCGCCTGCTGGTGTTCCCGGTGACCGAGTTGCCCGAACTGGCACGGGGCAAGGGCAACAAGATCATGAACATCCCCTCGGCGCGGGTGCAGAGTCGCGAGGAGTATGTGATTGCCGTGGGAGTGATCGGTGAGGGGCAGGCACTGACGCTCCATGCCGGTCGCCGGCATCTGACGCTCAAGGCGAGCGATCTGGACCACTACCGGGGCGAGCGCGGCCGGCGCGGCAACAAGCTGCCCCGCGGGTTTCAGAAGGTGGATCGGGCCGAAGTCAGTTAAGCTGGAGCCGATTGCCGCACAATAACAACAATGCCGACATGGTAATGTCGGCGGATAGAAAAGAGGACCACGCGATGAGCGAAGATAAACGGGAACACAGCCGCACGCCCATGGCCTGCCGGATCAAAATTCAACATGAATCCATTGGCGAATTGGTGGTCAAAACCCGTGACATCTCCGATGGCGGCGTCTTTGTCGTGCTGGAACCGGACCAAGTGCCGCCTGTAGGCTCGATCGTCACCGGGCAGGTGCAGGGAATGATGGTCGAGGCGCCCGTGCTGGAAATGGAAGTGGTGAGAACCGAACCCGAAGGTGTGGGCCTTAAATTCATCAACGTATAAGGGGAATCTGATGCGGATGGTCAAACCCGTACTCACTGTGGGCATAGCCGCGCTACTGGCGCTGCTGTTGGCTTCGGTCCTGCTGCAGTCGCGGCCGCTACAGGCGGCGGTGGTGTTGCAGTACCACCATGTGAGCGACACGACGCCCAGGTCCACCAGCGTCACGCCCGAACGTTTTCGCGAGCATATGGATTATATCGAGGCGCAGGATTTTGAAATCGTGCCCCTGGAAACGCTGGTTGAGAAACTCAAAAAGGGCGAAGAACTGCCGGATAATACGGTGGCCATCACCTTCGATGACGCCTACGACTCGGTTTATGATACCGCTTACCCGCTGCTCAAAAAGCGCGATTGGCCGTTTACCGTCTTTGTGAATACCGAGCCACTGGATCAGGGCAAGAATGGCTTCAGCACCTGGGCGCAACTGCGGGAAATGGCCGAGGAAGGCGGAGCCACCATCGCCAACCACAGCACCAAACACAATCACCTGCAGCGGCAGAAATCCGGCGAGAGCCAGAAGCAGTGGCGTGAGCGTATCCGATCGGAAGTGGTCGATGCCGAGCAGCGTATTGAAGAGGAAACGGGCCAGAGCCATCGGATGCTGGCCTACCCCTACGGTGAATACAACAATCAGGTCAAAGCACTTCTGGAGGAGCTGGATTTTGTGGCCTTCGGTCAGCAGTCCGGCCCCATCGGATCGCACAGCGATCTGTACGCACTGCCGCGCTTCCCCTTCGGCGGCTCGTTCGCCGAGATGGAAGACTTTGTGACCAAGGTGAATACCCGCCCCATGCCCATCGACTCCGTTTCGCTCTACGAGGATATGGAGCTCAAGTCCCCACTGGATGAGGTGGTGGTGCCCGAGGGTGAGCGTCCCGTCCTGGCCGTGACGCTGGAGGATGAGTCGCTCAGCTCCCGGGTCAACTGCTTTGCCTCCATGCAGGGTGCGATTGAGGTCAAGGCGGAAGGGGCCAGGTTCATCACCCGGGCCAACAAGCCCCTGACTCCGGGCCGTGTTCGCTATAACTGCACCGCCAGCACGGGTGAGTCCGGCCGCTTTTACTGGTTCTCCCAGCAATGGCTGGTCACCGATAAAAAGGGCAACTGGGTTCACGAAGATTGACCCAGGCTCGACTCACTCTTTGGTAGGGTGGGCTTCGCCCACCAACAAGCGTCGCAAACCGCGAGCGCCCTTAAACCAACAATAACAGGAACTGTGCCATGCGCTCGCCTATCTTTCCCCTCAGAGGGCTTCTGTTCGGCGCCTTGTGCGCCCTGGCCTTGGCCGCAAACGCACAATTTGTCGATCACTTCGAGGGTGATTCGATCGACGAACAGTGGGGGTCCTTTACCGGTGATGGCGATGCGAGCCTGGAATTCATCCCCAGAGGTGGCTTTGCGCGCATGGAGATGGATGCCTCCGACGACCGGCACAATGTCTGGTGGTCAATCATCAAGCGCAATGTGGCCGGGGATCTGGATCTGGAAAAATTGCAGGACCCCGACTATGAGCTGCGAGTGGAGGCGCGTATTCGCGTCAGCCATGCGCCCAAGCGGGTGAACTTCATGATCAACACCCAGCGCACCACCGACTTTCACCAGCATCTGCGCGAATATGACATTCCCGACAGCGACGGCTGGCATGTGATCAGCATGACCACGCGTGATCTGGATGTCGCTCCCGGCGATGCGCTCAATGTTCAATTGAGTGCGACCGATTGGGGCCCCGATCAGTATCATCTGGATGTGGATTATTACCGGGCCGACGTTGTGCTCGCCTCGGAGGCGGATCCGGACCGGGGTGAACCCCTGGTCTATCACCCGCCCGTGCCCGCGCTCGATACTTTCGATCACCGTCGGAGCGTGGACCAGGATGCGCTGCTCAATCGGGATTTCCCCGAAGTGAATTTTGATGGCTGGAGCACTCGTGATGGCGATAGGCGGGTGCGTGTTCTTACCGTCAGTGCCAGGCAGTGGCCGATTCTGCGCTGGGACTTCGATGAGCTGCAAAACGAGTCTGGCCGAGCCGGGGAGGCGGATGGCGCCGGCGTACTGGAGTTGACCACGCATTCAGTCTTCGCGGGCGGTGACTACGTTGGTGCCCATGGGGAAGATCTGGGGGTGGAGTTCGACAAAATCCGCGTCTTTGAGGTGTTCGGTGGGCCGGCCGACTGGCAGCAGAGTTCGATCACCTTCGAGCGCTTTGCTCAGGGTAAACCGCTGGCCGAGCTGTTCAACAGCCAGATGACCTTTGATGTGGCTCCGGCCCGGCAGAAAGGCGGTAAAACCCGGATCACGCTCCCCAGACCGGTCATGCAGCGGTTACTCAATGGCACAACCCGCGGCCTGTTGATCCGCCCCCTGGGAGCGCTGGAAGCCTCCTTCTACGATTCGGAGGAAGGCGCCGCTCGCGCTCCCACCCTGTACTTCAACTTCAACACCCGGTAGGGCCGCCCCGAGTCTTACCCCAATACCCCGTAGGGTGGGCTCCGCCCACCACTTTATTGGCTTTCGCTCTGCGATGCCTCTTGCGCCTCAGCCTCAGCCTCAGCCTCCTCCTGCGCCTCCACCTCGGCCAGACGCGCCTGGATATTTTCCAGGTCGTTATACCGGATGAGCTCCTTGAGCTCCTCGATATAGGCCTGCCCCCGGCTGGAGTAGCGGTGTAGTCCCTCTACCATCTGCAGCCCCTTCAGAGGCTGGTCGTTTGCGCGCAGCTTGGCACGGATCTGGCGCACCTCCCGGTAGGCCCGGTTGGTGTTGATATTGCGAAAGTAGGTGGCAAGCGCCTCGTTCACCGACGCAAACTTTTGCACCTCGTGGCTCATGTCTTCGGCACGGGCGTTGGGTACCAGGCCGCAACCCTTGCGATAACACCACTGGCCGAACAGGTTGTTGGCCTCCACCGCAAAGCGCGAGGTGCCCCAGCCGGACTCGGCGGCGGCCTGCGCCAGTACCATGTCAGACGGGATGATGTCCGCGCGACGGCGCAGTGCTTCCAGTGCCTGGCCCGTATCCGGGTAGTTGTCTTCACTCACCCGAAAGTGAATTCGCAGCTTCTCCAGTCGTGCCCGCTGCTCAGAGGTGAGTTTACCGGTGTTTTTGCGGGCGTCACGCAGGGCTTCGATTTCCGCGCGCAGCTGCTTGAGCTGGCTGTTGCGCCACTCCACCATGGGCAGGAGCATCTCGAAAAAGGCGCGTTTGCGCGCCGGAATGTCGCTGATCGAGCGAAAGTCGGGTAGCTGGCTGACCGTCTCGGGTTTGGGGATGGCGGGGTCCTCCTCTTCGGCCATCTCCATGGGCTCCGGGAGGTGGGCGATCAGATAAAACGCGAGTACCAGGCAGCCAACGGGGAAGGCCACAAAGGCCAGGCCCAAAAACCACTGGGTAACACTCTGCTTCATGAATTCACCTTTAGTATTGATTGAAATCGTGTCTCGGCCGCATCGTCGGCACTGGCGTCGTTGGCGCCAAATCCGACAGGCAGCGCTGTCTACAAGTCGAGCTCGCGTCTCAGTGCCTCGAGCCGCTGATGGTTCTCTTCGGCCGACAGCGGGGTCTCGGTGGTCTCCGGCAGGGCCGGTGCCTGGGGCCGGCTCAAGCGAGCGCCGTTCATTACCTCTTCGCACAGGCGCCGGTAGTGCCGTTCAAACACCGGAAACGCCACTTTTTCCGGGCTGCTGACCAGGAAAAACCAGTCGCTCGCCACTCCGGCGTGGTAGACCGCCGGGTGGCTCCAGCGCTGGGCCGCCTTGGGGCTGGGAGCCCGGCAGGCCTCCACGTAGGCGCTGTGGGCATCGGGCAGGCCGTAGCTCTCCGGGTCGCCCTGGCAGGCGCGAATCATGCGGTTGAGCGTGGGGAGAAATTCCGAAGTTTCAATGACACGCCGGGCGCCGCGCCGGATGGTGTCCGGCTCGAACTGGGTCAGACTCTCGAGCCAGAGCTTTTTGATCTGGTTGAGCACCTGGGTGTCGGTGTAGGCCTTGTAGTACTGGTTGTGATAATTGATGCGAAACAACGCAAAGGCCTCATTGAGCGCGTCGATATGCTCGTCGGTGGCCTCGCGCCGGCGGCGCTCATCGGGCCCAGCTGCGGTCTGTGAGGTCCTGGACGAGGCTGCGATCTCTTGTTCGACTTGCGAGAGAAGGGTCTTGCTGTCCTGCATCTTGGCCTGCCTGTGAGTTCTGCGTATTCAGGGCATGCTGTCGCGCCCAGTGAAATTTGACGTGTTGCAGGAACTTGGTGTTCCAGGAGCTGTGCACTTGGTTGCTGTCGCGCCAGTAGAGCACAAATTCCGGCACCTGCCGCCGGGCGAAGTCGATATCGATATTGGCCAGTCGCAACACATCATAGACATCCTGACTGGGCTGCCAGTTCTCCGGAATCCGGCGCGGCTCGGTGTCGTGCTCCAGAGCCGCATTATACCTGAGCCACTGGCGCTTGACGTGCTGGATGAACTTACTGTTCCAGGTCCGGCCCAGATCACCCCGTTCCTGCCAGTAAAGCACAAATTCCGGAATGGCGTCTTCAATAAAAGCCAGACTGATGTTGGCGTGCTTGACCAGCACTTCCAGCGCGTCCCGGCTGGGCCGCCAGTCAGCGTGCATGCCGGTTTCCCGGTTCTGGCGCACCTGTTGCTGGGTCTCTTCCTCGCGCCATTGGCGCAGCAGGTGTTTGAGAAACTTGGCCCCCCAGGCGTGGTGGCTCTCGCCCCGCTCGCGCCAGTAGGCAATAAACTCGGGCAATTGGCGACGCACGAAGTGATCGGGGATGTTGTGTTGCGCGATGTGGCGCATCAGCTCGGCATCCGGCTGCCAGTTGGGGGCGATACGGTTGGCGCGGCTGCGCCCCTCTGGCGGCGGGGGCGGCTGGGACGCCGCCTGGGGTGCGGCTTGCGGGCCCGCTGCCTCCTGCGCCTCGTTGAAGGCCAGCTTCAGGCTGTGGCTCTCGCCATAGGGGGCGGAGTCGAGCAGGATGATCCCCTTGTCGCGCAGGCTTTTGCTGACCCGCTGGATATCGTAATCGTTCCAGAAGGGTAGCAACTGCTGGACGAGTGCCTGCTCCAGTTCCAGCCAGCGGTGGCCCCGGCTGTAGGTGCCGGGCCGGTACTGGGCGACGTCATTCAGAGCGCTGAGCATGACCGCCTCTTCCAGGCCGATGGTGGCAGCCAGAGAGGGAGAAAAGAGCAGGGGTTTCTCGGGGATCAGGGACGACGTCATGGCCGCTACTTTATCACTGTTTGGGGGCTGGCTGCATTGAGCTGTTATTATACGGCTTTTACGCAGCGCCGTTCGTTCAACGGGTAAGTCAAAGCCACCAGAGTCAACCGGGAGGTTGTTTTGCCGAAAAAGAAAGCCAAGCCCCGCTTTACCGCGAAAAACGCCGACAGGCACGATCTGTATCAGCGCAGCGTGCAGGCGCCGGAATTTGAGGTGGAGTTTTTTGACAGAACCTTCAAAAAACTGCGCAAGCGTCGGCCCTTTTCCATGCGGGAAGACTTTTGCGGTACCGCGCTGCTGTGTGGCCACTGGGTCGACAGCCATAAAAAACGCACGGCGCTGGGGGTGGACATTGACCCCGAGGTTCTGGAATGGGGGAGCGAGCACAACCTGGCACCCTACGGCGAGCCCGGCGACCGGGTCACTCTCGCCCGGCGTGACGTCCGGCAGGTGACACGGGAGAAGTTTGACCTGATCAATGCCATGAACTTCAGTTACTGGATTTTTCAGGAGCGCAAAGAGATGTTGCGCTATTTCAAGGCGGTCCGTCAGTCTCTGGTCAAAGACGGGATCTTTTTTCTGGATATGTACGGTGGCTGGGAATCGCAGGAAGTGATGCAGGAGAAGCGAAAGATCGAGGGCGGCTTCACCTATATCTGGGACCAGAACAGCTTCAACCCCATGACCAACGAAGCGGTCAACTACATCCACTTTCATTTTAAAGACGGCAGCAAGATGGATAAGGCGTTCAAGTACGTCTGGCGCTGCTGGTCCATGGTGGAGATTCGCGAGCTGCTCGATGAAGCGGGCTTCAAAAAGCTGCACATCTATTGGGATGTGGCCGATGGCAGCTTTCGGGAGCGCAAAAAAGTCGAGAACCAGCCCGGGTGGTTGGCCTATATCGCCGCGCTGGCTTGATGATGGGGTTTACCGCAAACTGCGATATTCACACATGCTCTGGGGCTTGGTATAGACAATCTGCCACAGCTGCCCCTCGCGCGATCGGAAATAACCGGCGCAACTGAGCAGGTAATATTTCCACATGCGGTAGAAGTTGCCCTGACCATACTCCTCTTCCAGCTCGGGCCAGGCCCGTTCGAAGTTGTGCCACCAGGCCATCAGGGTGCGGTCGTAGTCCGCGCCAAAGTTATGCCAGTCCTCCAGGCGTAACAGGCCCAGGCTGTTGTCGTTGATCAGTCGGCGACAGGGGACCTCGCCGTTGGGGAAAATGTATTTCTCGATGAACGGATCGACGCTGTTGTTTTCCCGGTCGGTGCCGATGGTGTGTAGCAGGAAAAGCCCATCCTGTTTCAGGAGTCGACTGACCGTCTCGAAGTACACGCGGTAATTTTTTCGGCCCACGTGTTCGAACATGCCCACGGACACAATGCGGTCGAACTCTCCTTCCAGGGCGCGGTAGTCGATCAGACGGATGTCCACCGGCAGGCCGGCGCAGTACTCCTGGGCCAGCTTCTGCTGTTCTTTGGAGATGGTGATGCCGGTGACCTCCACCCCGTAGTGGCGCGCGGCAAATTCGGCCAGCCCACCCCAGCCGCAACCGATGTCCAGTAGCGTCATGCCGGGCTCGAGCTTGAGCTTGCGACAGATCATGTCGAGCTTTTGATGCTGGGCGTCTTCCAGGTTGTCCGTATTGGCCCAATAACCGCAGCTGTAGATCATGCGCGAATCGAGCATGCGCCGATAGAGATCGTTGCCGATGTCGTAGTGCACCTCGCCGACCTGAAAGGCGCGATCGGGGTCCTGCTTGTTGATGATCGTCGCGGAGAGATAGGCCTTGAGCAGCTGCAGCGTCCCGAGTTTGCGCACTTTTTTTTGCAGGTGCGCATGGAGCACACGGGTGATCAATCCGTCGAGCTGTTCACAGTCCCACCAGCCCTTCATGTAGGCTTCGGCAAAGGCGAGAGGGGCGCCCGAAGAAAGGGCCTGGGAGAGAAACGCCGGGTTGTAGACCTGCATATCCCACGGCCGGTCACCGTTGATTCGGATATCGGCCTCGGCCGCCAATTCCTCGAAAAAATCGACCGCCGCGTTGCGATCAATCTGTGCGGTTACTGCGTTGCTGGATGCTTCTGTTGTAGTGTTCGCCATAGTCCATCACTCTCCTTCGCGCAAGAGATGTTAGGGGTGGCGGCACAGCGAATGCATAGTCTGCGGTGCAAGCCCTCTGAGCATTACAACCTGAATGGTCATAATGGAGTTATCCAATAAATAAAAGTTATACCGCTTATTGTCAAGAGTTAGCTGTCATTTCCCCGGAATTTTCCGGCAACGCCCGCTCTGTTGCCGGGGGCGGATCAGCCCTCCAGGCTCGAGTAGTCCACTTCTGGCAGCCGCTCAATGGCGGGCCGTGCCAGCAGGAAACCCTGGATCAGACGAATGCCCATGGCTCGAAGAGTGTGGAGCTCGCCGGCGGTCTCGACGCCTTCGGCCACGACCGTGATACCCAGCTCATTGGTGGTGGCCAACAGCCCCTGCACAATGGACTGACGGATCTTGTTGGTGTCGATGCGGCGGATCAGCGCCATGTCCAGTTTGATGATGCCCGGCTGGAAATCGGCCAGCAGGTTGAGTCCGGCATGGCCCGCGCCAAAATCGTCGATGGCGGTGGTGAACCCCTGGTTGTGGTACTCCTGAAAGATCCGCCCGAGATGGCCCGGCTCGCCCACAGGCTCGGACTCATTGACCTCAAAGATGATCTGCTCGGGCGGAAACTGATATTTCTCCGCCGCATCCAGTGTCGCGCGGATACAGCTTTTGGGCTCATACACCGCGTTGGGCAGGAAGTTGATGCTCAGCTTGGTGCTCACCTCCAGGCGTGCCGCCAGCTCAATGGCCTTGACCCGGCAGGACTGATCGAACTGATAACGGTTGTCGTCATTGACCTGCTTGAGGATGTCGAATGCCCCCTCGCCATTGACGCCGCGAACCAGGGCCTCATAGGCGAACACCTGTCGGGCCTCGATATCGACAATAGGCTGAAACGCCATGGTAAAAGCAAATGGCAGCGGTGGAAGGTCCCGACAGTGGCTGCAGCCGGCTGCCGATTGTTGATTCGGTTCTGACATGAAAACGTAGCCCTTGAAACTTACATCTGGAGCCCTTGGCAAGGGCTGATCTGTCTATAGCTAATCCGATTGTAGAGGGGGAGCCTGTCCCCTGACAATTGCCATGCAATCCCGTCCAGTATAGCCAAGTTGGAAGGCGCCGACGGGGGACTTTCGCAAATAAGTGTAAAAATGCGCCATTTGGAGAAGAATATTGGGTTTTCCCTATCGGTTTAACCCACAGGTTTATGTTTTGCTATTGATTAGAGTCGGCCGGGAGCTTCTGACGCCCGCCGGAGTCGGCCCGACGGAGGTCACAGGTCTTCCAGGTCAAGCCAGTAATTGTCGATATCCAGGGGAGTTTCGGGTGACAGGAAAGGATTGCCCAGCTCGAACGCCCGGCGGTTCTTGAGGTTGGAGCGGGTGAGCGCATCTTCCACCATGGGGTGGCCATAGAAGTACTCATCAAATCGGCCGCTGGCCAGGGCCCGATCCAGCCCGGTTTTGATGGCTTCGGCCAATTCCGGCCGGTCGGGGCTGACAAAAAAGTAGAACGGCAGGACATACACCAGCACCAGATTGTCTTCCACCGTCAGCGGCAGGTCCGGGTGCGCCTTCAGCTCGGTCCAGGGCTCCAGTACGCCCCGTGGGAAGGCATCGAAGCGCCCCCCTTCGACCATGTAAAACAGATTGTCATATTTACTGGTGGTGATCACATCCAGGCCGTTGTCTTCCAGGATGGTCACGTCGGGCCAGCCTGCGCCCTGCCCGAAGGTCAGTTGCTTGAGGTCCGAAAATTCCCGCACCCGATCGAAGCGTGCCTGATTGTCGGGGTTGATGATGAAAATCCGGTGGCCCAGCAGCCCCTTGAGCATCGGGAAGCGAACGGGCATCAGGCGCTCTTCCGCCTCCTGGTTGGATGAGAGCCACATCACATCCATCCGGTCGGATTCCAGGCGCTCGATGGCGCGGGTCTGGGTGATCGGGTCTTCGCTGATGCTCACCGAGTAGTCACCCTCCATGTATTCCATTGCCACCTTCAGAGCGCCCACGGCGTAGCTGTCCAGCGGGTGATCGGTCTGGTTGACGCGCAGCGTTTCACTGAAGGCGAGTGGGCTGCACAGCAGCGCGGCGGCCAGAAGCCAGGCGCGGCGGGTAACGGAGTGGCTGTGGAAGTTGTGGGTTGAAGTCATGGTCAGATCACAAATTTGTGCATGCGATGCTGCAGTTCATTGTTTTCCTGCAACAGTTGATCGGAGCTGGTGCTCAGGGTGTGGGCGTTACCCGATACCTTTTCCGAGAGACTGAAAATGGCGGTGATGAACTGGCTCACTTCACCGGCCACGGCGCTCTGCTCTTCGGCGGCGGTGGCGATCTGGTGGTTCATGTCATTGATGGTGGTGACATGGGTTTTGATGCTTTCCAGCACGCTTTCGACCTTCCTGCCACTCTCGACCGTCTCGCGCGCCCAGTGGGTGTTCTCCTCCATGGAGTCGTGAGCCTGGTCGGCATCCTGCTGCAGTTGCAGGACAATACTTTCAATCTCTTCGGTTGAGGCCTGGGTGCGCTGGGCGAGGGTGCGAACCTCATCGGCGACGACCGCAAAACCACGGCCCTGCTCACCCGCCCGGGCGGCTTCAATGGCGGCATTGAGGGCGAGCAGGTTGGTCTGCTCGGCGATCGCGCGGATCACCTCCATCACTTTGCCAATATTCTGACTGCTGGCCTTGAGCGAGTCGATCTTTCCCGCCGTCTGCTCGATGCGTTCGGTCAATTTCAGGATGTTTTCCTGGGACGAGCGCACCACAAGAGCACCATCGGTGCAAGACTGGTTGGTGTCTCTGGTCCGATCGGCGGTTTCGCCGGAGGAGCTGGCCACCTCATCGGCCGAGGCAGACAGCTGATGCAGGGCGGTCGAGGCCTGCTCCAGCTCCCGCAGCTGTTGCTCACTCGATTCGGCGGTGCTGGCTGAGGCATCGCTCATCTGCCGGACGTGATCATTGAAGGTGTTGGTGACTTCCACCACGCTGCGAATGATCGAGGCAATGTGATCGATGACCTGGTTGTAGTGGTGGGCCAGCTCGGCCACCTCGTCACCGCTGTCGGTGGGCAGGCGCGAGGTCAGATCCCCTCCGCCCTGGGCAATCTGTGACAGATTGGTGGAAATCAGGGCGATCGGGCGGACGATGATTTTGCGTACCAACAGATAAAGGGTGACCAGAACCGAGATCATCAGGGCGATGACGATGAACAGCCCCATCGTCAACTGGCTGGCGAGCACGGTTTCCATGGGCTGGCGGGAGAAGACCACGTCGTAGCGGCCCACGGTGTCGCCGTCGCGCAGGATCTCAACGTCAGTGCGACTGAGCTGGCTGGCCGGGTCGAGAGTCTCCTCCGCCCGGGCTGAGGCCAGCGCCTTGCCCCGATGGTCGGTGACGGTGATCTGATGGATGGTGGCGGTATTGACCAGAGACTCGGCAATCGCCTCGATCTGCTGGAAATCGTAGGCAAAGACCGGCTCCAGCAGGGAGGAGTTGATCAGTTCGATGCCGCTTTCCACTTCGCGATCAAAGCTGGCCTGCTGTTGCTGGGCCATGTAGCGATAGCTGAGAAACAGGATGATGCCGGCCACAACCAGAATGATGGCTGTCATGGCGATCATCATTTTGGTGGATAGGGATTGTTTGATCATGTGACATTCCGCCGCAGTCTCTTATGGTTAAGGGAACTATATAGCAGATGTCGGCCGAAAGGACACAATCATTAGCCCTGAAGGTTGATTCAGCTGGGGATCAGGGGTGCCCGTTACGCTCTGGGCTGTTTAGCCGGCGCTCAGGGCTGTGTCCCCGCGCTCAAGGCTGTCTCCTCCAACCCGCTCAGGGCTGTCTCCCCCAAACGCTCAGGGCTGTCTATCCCTCGCGCTCTTCTTCGCGTTCTCTTTGCTGGTCGCGGCGGTAGACCATGCGGCCGAAAAATACCCCCACCTCGAACAGCAGCCACATGGGCAGGGCCAGGAG
Organism: Marinimicrobium sp. C2-29; assembly: GCF_038419845.1. NCBI lineage: Bacteria > Pseudomonadati > Pseudomonadota > Gammaproteobacteria > Cellvibrionales > Cellvibrionaceae > Marinimicrobium > Marinimicrobium sp. C2-29. The sequence goes on along the minus strand of NZ_JBCAQT010000004.1, from coordinate 91,351 downwards.
GGTCTGGGAGATGATGTCGGGTGGAGTCAGGATCATTCCGAGGATGAAGCAGCCCACCACCACGTAGGGGCGTTTTTTGGCCATGTCGTCGGGGGTGATGATGCCCGCATGGATCATCAGAATGGTGGCGATGGGAATCTCGAAGGCCACGCCGAAGGCAAAAAACAGCTTCAGGACGAAATCCAGATACTTGGCCATATCCGTCATCACCGCCACGCCCTCGGGGCCCACGCTGGTAAAGAAGCCGAAAATCAGCGGGAAGACCACAAAGTAGGCGAATGCCATGCCGCCGTAAAACAGCAGGACACTGGAAGCGAGCAGCGGCAGCGCCAGCCGCTTTTCATGGCTGTAGAGTCCGGGCGCAATGAAAGCCCAGATCTGATGCAGGATGAAGGGCGCCGCCAGGATCACCGAGACAAACAGGGTGAGTTTGAACGGTGTCAGAAAGGGCGAGGCCACGTCGGTGGCAATCATGCCGGCGGACTCGGGCAGAAACTTCTGCAGCGGCGCCGCCGTCAGCGTGTAGATGTCGTTGGCAAAGTAGAACAGCCCGAGAAAAATCAGCAGCACGATCACGATCACGCGCAGCAACCGATTGCGCAGTTCGATCAGGTGCTGCACCAGGGGCAGTTCATTTTCGTTGGGGGACACGCTCATGCTCGGTCTCAGGACGAAGGTTTGGAGTCAGTATCGGGTTTCGGCTCGGCCTCGGATTGGGGCTCCGGGCTCGGGTGTGGTGTCTTTGGCGCCGACTCGTCCTCACCCTCTGACGTTGGCTGGGCAGAGTCGCTCCGGGGGGTATCAGACTGGGGGGCCGAGGAGGCACTGTCGCCGTGGGCGTGGTCGGGCCGCTCTTCCTCGTCCCGGTACTTGCGCAGGGGGTGATCAATGGCCCCCTCCTGTACCGCGTCCTGAATCTGTCGGCGGGTCGACTCCAGGCTGCGCATGACTTCTTCGTTGTGCAGTTGCCGACGGATATCGTCCGCGCCCAGCTGCTTTTCCAGTTCGCTCCGGGTCTCGCGCAGACTGCGCTTGAGCCGGCCAAGCCACAGGCCCACGGCACGGGCGGTTTCCGGCAGTCGCTCCGGCCCGATCACCACCAGGCTGACGACACCGATAATCAGCAGTTCAAAAAAGCCGATATCAAACACAGAAATACCTTTGCTGAGCGGGCGATGGACCTCGCCCCGAGCGCCTCAGGCCGCTCGGGGTGGTGGGGACCGAAGGCTAGTGACGGGTTTTATCGTCGGCCTTGGCGTCTTCCGTGCGGGTGTCCGCCTGCGTGTTGTCGGCCTTGTCTTCGACATTGCGCGCGGTATCGCCGGTCTCTTTCTCGTCTTCGCTGCCTTCGGACTCTTTGTCGTCATCTTTGACGGAGTTCTTGAAGCCCTTGATGGCTTTGCCCAGATCCGTACCGATGCTGCTCAGGCGTTTGGTGCCGAACAGCAGAACCACAATGGCCAGAATGATCAGCAGCTGCCAAATGCCAATACCACCAAATCCCATAACCTGTTCCTCTACGAAGTAATGTTAGCTGTTACTGTTTGCGCGCCGCTTTTTCGGCGTGGCCAGACATGTTGAAGCGCCGGGCGAGCTCATCGAGCACGGCGTCGGCATTTTCGCCCAGGTGCGACAGCATCACCAGCGAGTGGAACCACAGGTCGGCGGTTTCACTGATCAGGTGCTGGTTGTCGCCACTGGTTTCGGCGTCCTTGGCGGCGAGAATGGTTTCAGTGCACTCTTCGCCCACTTTTTCCAGAATCTTGTTCAGGCCCTTCTGGTGCAGGCTCGCCACATAGGAGTCGCCGGCGCTGGCCTCGCGCTTGCGCGCTTCCAGTACCCGGGTCAGTTCAGTCAGTACGTCTGTGCTCTGCTCTGTGGTCTGCATCTGTTGGCCGAAGCGCTCTTTGTCAGTAAATGTCTTTTGGATCTTTCAGCACCGGGTCGACGGTCTGCCACTGCCCGTCGTTCAACACCCGGTAAAAACAGGACTCGCGCCCGGTGTGGCAGGCGATGCCGCCCAGCTGCTTGACCTTGAGGATCAACGCGTCCGCGTCGCAGTCCAGGTAAATGTCCTTGAGCTCCTGAACGTGCCCCGAGGACTCGCCTTTACGCCACAGCTGCTGGCGCGAGCGGGACCAGTAAATGGCCCGGTTTTCCTGCGCGCTGAGCGCCAGGGACTCGCGGTTCATCCAGGCCATCATCAGAATCCGGCCGGTATCGGCGTCCTGGGCAATGGCCGGGGCCAGCCCGTCGTCGTTCCACTGCACCTGGTCGAGAAAACTGTTGTTCATTGTAACCTTTAATGGCCTAAGGTAATCGTCTCATGGCGTCGGTCTGGTTGCCCGCTGCGCCGCCTGGGCGAGCGCCCGTTCGGCTCGTGCGGCATTGGCGCGCAGGTGCTCGGGGTCGAGTGTGCCGATCACGGCGCTGGTCACGGCAGGCTGGCCCAGCACGAAGTCCAGGCTCGCCTGTACCGGGTCGGCCATGTCTGTGTCCAGGTGCCCGCTGGCCAGCGGCTTTTTGATCAGCACGCCCTTGTTCAACTGCCCGCAACGGTCCAGAACCGGCTGCTGGTCCCGCTCCCGAAGGTTGCACGTCACCATGACGGCGTCGGCAGTTTGCGCTACTTGCCACCCGCCGTCCAGCGTTTTAGTGGACATGCCAAAGGCCCGGATCCAGCCCGCGCGCTTGAGCTCCGATAAAGTATCCAGCGCGCCCCAGTGCTCGATGATCTCGCGATCATTGCCGTCAGAGTGTACCAGTACCAGGTCCAGATAGTCACTGCCGAGCCGCCGCAGGCTCTGGCGCACACTGGCCCTGATGGCCTCGGGGGCAAAGTCGAAATGGGACCGCTCGCCGTCGAAACGCTCGCCCACCTTGGTGCTCAGCACCCAATCCGTGCGCGGGCCCGGCAGCAGTTGTCCCAGACGCGCCTCGCTGTGACCGTAGGCGGGGGCGGTATCGAGCAGGTTGATTCCCAGCTCCCGGGCGAGCGCCAGCAGGTCGCGTATCTGTCCATCGCTGGGCAACTCGAAGGCCCGGGGATACTTGACCCCGCGATTGCGACCGAACTTCACTGTCCCCAGCCCCAGAGGGCTGATCTGCACGTCCGTCTGCCCGAGGGGCCGGCACTTCAGCATGAGGCGTGCTCCAGTGCGAACAACCGGTCCCAGGGGGAGGGAGCCAGGGCGGGTATGGACAGGTACTGACTGAGGGCCTCCAGATTTGACGATCGATGCGCCTGCAACCCCGCCTGTTGCAGGGCGCTCACCGCCTCTTCGGCCAGCTGCGGCGCCAGGGTCAGTTTGGTGGGCCAGGCGACCCGGACCGAATCCGAACCGGGGACCAGCGCCAGGTAGGCACCGTCCGGGCGCCGGCCGCCGGCCTGCACCGGTTCGGCGCGCTCGGCCCAGAGGGTCGTCCATTCGGCGTCGGCCAGTGCCAGCTGGGGGAAAAGGCTGGCCAGCTCATTCTTTGCACGAGCCATAAGCGCCGCTTCGCTCATGTTGGCGCCGTCTTCGGCCAGGGCGCCGCCCAGATACCAGATCGGCGTGCCATCGGCACTGTTGTGGGTGGAAATGGTCAGTCTGGGTTGGCTGCCCGCGCCCAGACAGTGGCCGTAGAACCAGGGCAGGGACGGGTGTCGGACCAGTACCTGCTGGAGCGGGCGGGTCTGCATGGCGGGCTGGCGATGACCCAGCTGTTCCAGCAGTGCGGCATTGCCCCGTCCGGCGGCCAGAATCGTTTGCCGGGCGCGCACTCTCGCGCCGGCGGCGGTGGTCAGGGTGGCGGCCCCCTTCTCATCGGTCTGCCACTGGTCGCGGGCCGGATCCGTTTTGAACAGGCGCCCCCGGGCCTGCGCCGCCAGATCCTCCACCAGACTGGGTACATCCAGCACCAGGTCCTGCAGTTGGTAGACGCGGCCCTGAAAGTCGGGATGATCCAGCGGTGCTGGCCGCCGGCCGGCTTTCACCGGTTGGCTGCGCCCGTGCGCCAGGCGGCTGGCAAGAAAGGTACTGATGCCATCGGTCATGCCGCCGCTGGAGAAGAGGTAGAAGTGTTTGCTCAGTATCCGGGTATGGCTCAGGTCCACCGACCCTTCGCCTGCCAGGCAGGCGCGCCAGTACCGGGGCATGTCGGCCAGCTGCTCCGAGGCGCCGGTCAGCGAGCCGGCCAGGGTGTACTTGATCCCGCCATGGATCATGCCCTGGGAGGCCAGCGTCTGCTCCCCGCCGAGTGCGTGCGACTCGAACAGGGCGGCCTCGTAGCCCGCCGCCAGGAGGCGGTTGAGCAGCCAGAGACCGGCGACGCCGCCGCCGATTACGGCAACGTCCAGATCGACTGTGAGCGGGGATTGGGACATGACCACCTGAGAGTATTTCAAATCAAGACGCCATTGTAACGTGAATCGATCCCCGTCGTGGGGAGTGGTATCCTGTGCGCCCGGTTCATCGACGGACGTCTGTGCATGCGCTTGATTTACACCCTGTTCTTTTACCTCTGCGTTCCGCTGATTCTGCTGCGTCTGCTCTGGCGCGCCCGGCTGGCTCCGGCCTACGCCAGGCGCTGGTCCGAGCGTTTTGGCGGCTTCGCTCCCCTGGCCACGGAGAAAACCCTGGTCTGGCTGCACACCGTCTCGGTGGGCGAGTTCCTCGGGGCGCTGCCGCTGATCCGCGCTCTGCTGCAGGACAACGACCTGCAACTGGTGATCACCACCACCACGCCCACCGGCTCCGAGCGAGTGCAGCAGACTCTGGGCGACCAGGTATTCCATGTCTACGCCCCCTACGATCTGCCGCTGTGCGTGAATCGCTTTTTGCATCGCACCCAGCCGCGGCTGCTGTTGATCATGGAAACCGAACTCTGGCCCAACACCATCGCCGCCTGTGCCCGGCGGGAAATCCCGGTGCTGTTGATCAACGGCCGGCTGTCGAAGCGTTCCGCCCGCGGCTACGCCCGGGTTGGGGCGCTCACTCGCCCCATGCTCAAATGCCTGACGGAGGCCGGCATTCAGAACCGGGCCGATGCCGAACGTTTTCAGGAGTTGGGTTTGCGCCCCGAGGCGACGCATATCACCGGCAATATCAAATTTGACCTGACGCTGGATGAGGGGCTGCGCGGGCAGGCCGCCGGGCTGCGTCGGGACTGGGTCGGTGACACCGATCGACCGGTGTGGATCGCGGCCAGCACCCATCGGGGCGAGGATGAAATTATATTGGAGGCATTTGCGCGGGTGCGCGAACGCGCGACCCATAATCCATTGCTGGTGCTGGTGCCGCGCCACCCGGAGCGCTTCGGGTCGGTCTACGAGCTATGCCGCGAGCGCGGCTTTGTCAGTGCCCGGCGCAGTGAGCGCGGGGTTCTGGATGAATCGGTGCAGGTGCTGGTGGGCGATACCATGGGCGAGCTGCTACTGATGTTTGGTGCCAGCGATCTCGCCTTCGTGGGTGGCAGCCTGGTGCCCAATGGCGGCCATAACCTGGTGGAGCCGGCGGCCTGGGGCCTGCCGCTGCTCAGTGGCCCGAGTCAGTTCAATTTTGCCGAGGTTTCCAGGCTGCTGTCCGAAGCCGGCGCCCTGCGCCTGGTGGCCGGGGCTGAAACATTGGCCGAATCGGCGCTGGAACTGCTGGAAGACGGGGCGCAGCGGCGCCAGTGGGGTGAGGCGGCCAGACGCGTCTCGGAGGGCAATCGCGGCGCTCTGGAAAAGACGCTGGAACTGATCCGCCGCTACTGTTGATCGCTTGCTCGCTAAAAAGCCCGCCGGCTCAGGACTCGCCCCAGCGGGGCATCAGGTCCTGTTCCAGTCCCAGCTGGTCCAGGATCCGCGCCACCACAAAATCCACCAGCTCTTCGATGCTGTTCGGCTGCATATAGAAGCCGGGACTTGCCGGAATGATGATGGCACCCATGCGGGTGAGTTTGAGCATGTTCTCCAGATGCACCTCCGAGTAGGGCGCCTCCCGCGGCACCATGATCAGCTGGCGCCGTTCTTTCAATGCGACATCGGCGGCGCGCTCGATCAGGTTGTTGCTGGCGCCGTGGGCGACGGCTGACAGGCAGCCGCCGCTGGCGGGGCAGATGACCATCGAACTGGGCGAGCTTGAACCCGAGGCCACCGGCGAAAACCAGTCCTCGCGCGAAAACAGTTGCAGCTGCTCATCGTCGGCGCCGAATGTCTGGCTCAACATCTGTTGCTGCTCGTCCAGCGTCTCCGGCAGCTCCAGGTTGGTCTCGGTGCGGATCACCACTTCGGCCGCCCCGGAGAGCAAGAGGTACACCCGGCAGTCGGCGGCCAGCAGGCACTGCAGCAGGCGTAGCCCGTACTGGGCGCCGGAGGCGCCGGTCATCGCCAGCGTGATCGTGCGGTCAGGTTCCATGGTTTTTCTCCGGTTGGTTCGGTGGGTGAAACCCACCCTACAGCGCATGGCGCTTCAAGTCCGCCACCAGTTTCTGATGAATCCCGTCAAAGCCGCCGTTGCTCATGATCACAATATGGCTGCCGCCCTCGGCCAGTGACAGGGTGGCGTGAATCATCTCGTCCAGATTGTGCTCCAACTGCGCGGGCACCGGGCTGTGCTTGATCAGCGTCTCCAGCTCCCAGCCACTGTCTTTGGGCTGGTACCAGAGTACCGCGTCGGCGTCGGTACAGGCGTTCATCAGTGAGTCTTTGTGCACGCCCATGCGCATGGTGTTGGAGCGCGGTTCGATCAGCGCGATGATCTTGTCGTCGCCCACCTTCGCGCGCAAGCCCGCCAGCGTGGTTTTGATGGCGGTCGGGTGGTGGGCAAAGTCGTCGTAGACCCTGACCCCGTGCACATCCGCCAGCAGCTCCAGGCGCCGTTTGACGCCGGCAAACTCGCTCAGCGCCCGGGCGCCCACTTCGGGCGAGACGCCCACATGACGCGCGGCGATCAGCGCGGCCAGTCCGTTCATCACGTTGTGCTGTCCGCTCTGCGACCAGTTGACCGTCGCGAGGGGCTCGCCCTCGTGCAGGACTTCAAAGCAGCTGCCATCGGTGTTGATCAGGCGCACCTGCCACTCGCCGTCATCGCCTCCCAGGGTCTGACGCGGGCTCCAGCAGCCCTGGGCCAGGGTATCCTCGATCGCGCGCTCACCGGCGGGACTGATGATCAGCCCCGAGCCGGGCACGGTGCGCACCAGGTGGTGAAACTGGCGTTGAATGGCCGCCAGATCCGGGAAAATATCGGCGTGGTCGTACTCGAGATTGTTGATGATCAGGGTGCGCGGCCGGTAGTGGACAAACTTGGAGCGCTTGTCGAAAAAGGCGCTGTCGTACTCGTCCGCCTCCACCACAAAAAACGGGGTCTCGCCCAGGCGGGCGGAGTGGGGAAAGTTCTGGGTGACGCCGCCGATCAGGAACCCCGGCGCCATGCCCGCGTATTCCAGAATCCAGGCGAGCATGCTGGCGGTGGTGGTTTTGCCGTGGGTGCCGGACACGGCCAATACCCATTTGCCCGGCAACACCTGTTCGCGCAACCACTCGGGCCCGGAGGTGTAGGGCAGGCCCCGATCGAGCAGCGCTTCCACCTCCAGGTTGCCCCGGCTCAGGGCATTGCCCACTACGACCAGGTCCGGCGCCGGTTCCAGGTGCTCCGGGTGGTAGCCCTCGAGCAGTTCAATGCCGGCCTCTTCCAACTGCGTGCTCATGGGCGGATAGACATTGGCGTCACTGCCCGTGACCCTGTGCCCCAGCTCGCGCGCCAGCAGGGCCAGGCTGCCCATGAAAGTACCGCAGATACCGAGAATGTGAATGTGCATACCGCGCGTTCCAACCTTTCTACCAGAAAGCGCTAGTGTACGCTCTGGCCGCGACGGTCACCACCGTTGGTGATCAACCCCAGAGCTCTTCCAGCCGGTCATCGCGACCACAGCGGTAGCGGTAAAATTTATAGCGGATCGGATTTTTCTGGTAATAGTTCTGATGGTAGTCCTCGGCGGGGTAAAAGGTCGTCGCCTCGGTGATCTCGGTCACCACCGGTTGATCAAACCGTTGCTCGATGGCCTTCTTGCTGGCTTCGGCCAGCGCCTTTTGACGATCGTTCAGATAGAAAATGCCCGCGCGGTAGGAGTCGCCCCGGTCACAGAACTGGCCGCCCTCGTCCAGTGGGTCGATATTGGGCCAGAACACATCCAGCAGGGTCTGGTAGTCGACCTGCTCCGGGTCGTAGGTGATTTTCACCGCTTCAGTGTGCCCGGTGGTGTCGGTCACCACCTGCTCGTAGGTGGGGTCTTCCACATGGCCGCCAATATAGCCCGAGGTGGTTTCCAGCACCCCATCGAGTTCATCGTAGGGCGGCTCCATGCACCAGAAGCAACCCCCGGCAAAAATGGCCTCGGCGGTGTCATCAGCCCAGAGCGCCGGGCTCCAGAGCAAAAGCAGCAGTATCAAAGGGCGCATGGTGCCTCCTGTGGTGTCGGAATGGTCGTACGACACTGGATACGATCCGTTTACGTCAAAGGATCTGTGCCGGGTCCGGTTTTGATATGCAGATCCCGTTGGGGAAAAGGGATGGTGATGCTGTTCTGTTTGAAGGCACGCCAGATCGCCAGGTTGATTTCCGACTTGACGGCGGCGGTACCGTTCTGCGGGTCGGCAATCCACACCCGCAATTGCAGCGCGATGCCATTGTCGGCAAACTCCATCAGCCGCGCGGTCGGCGCGGGTTCGGCAATTACCCGGTCGGAGCAGTGGGCGCACTCCAGCATCAGTTCCATGGCCTGCTCGGGATCGTCATCGTAACTGATCTGGACCTTGATGATCACGCGCACATTGGGGTCGGCGTAACTCCAGTTGATCACCTCGTTGGTAATGAAGTTTTCATTCGGAATCAGGGTGTCGACTCCCTCCCGGTTACGAACCACCATGTAACGGGAGTTGAGCGCCTCCACCCAGCCGAAATTGTCGCCCACAGTAATGACATCGCCCGGCTTGATCGAACGGTCCATGACCAGAATGAAACCGCTGATGAAATTGGAGACAATTTTCTGAAGGCCAAAGCCGATACCGATACCCAGCGCCCCACCAAACACCGCCAGGGAGCTGAGATCGATACCGGCGGCATTGAGAGCCAGCAGAAATGCCAGGGCGAGCAGGGCAATACGGATGAATTTGCCGAAGCCCACACGCATGCTGGGGGATACGTGGGCGGAGCGCTCCAGCGACCGGTTGATCAGTTCCGACAGCCAGACGGCGACGGTAAAGCTCAGCGCCACCATCAGAAGCAGCTTCAGCACCGCAAGCAGTGAGATACGGCTTTCACCGAGGGTGAATGCCAGCCCATCCAGCAGAGTGAGCACTGCCGGCAGCCAGCCCAACAGGTGCATGGCCACGCCCAGCCAGATGAGGATGGCCAGGATACTCTCGGACGATTTGAGCAACGGGCTGACCGTGAAGGTTTTGCGCAACAGGTACACGATCAGGCGGATCAGTGCCAATGCCACCAGGATGGGAATGGCAACTTCCAGGATCTGAACCGGGTGCCGGTAATGAGCAAGAATGGCTTTGGCGGGCAGGATGATCGCCAGCGCGGCCAGAGGCCACAGCAGCCGTTGCAGGCTGCGGATCGCAAGGTGACGGAAGCCGGGCCCCGAATCGGCCCGGGATTGCATCAACTTCTGCAGTCGCCAATTGAGCAGTAAGGCACAGAGCATGGCCGCGGCCAGTACCGTCAACTGCCACAGGGTGGTGAGGGTCAACATGGGGTCGAGATAGTTGTTATACCAAGTCACCGGAGTCGTTCCTCTCGATCAGCCTGTTGTCGGAAAAGGATATCTCCACTTCCTGTCTTCCCGAATTAAAGCCCCTGGGCGCCCCGGCGCAGCCAATCGTGCACAAAGGCGAGCTTTTCGCGCGCGGTTTCCGACAGCATAAAGGGGTACAGGTCCTCCAGACCCATCGACCGGTTGACGTGATTGACGCCCACCGAGAGCGAGGCCGCGACCTGGATCAGGCGGTAAGGGTCCGGTTCTGCATAGGGGTCCCAGCCCGGGTTGGGCAGCTCTGGCGATGACAGGCCGGTAGCCACAAAACTGTCCGTAATGTCGGTCAGGTGCAGCAGGTGAGCAGCGGTTTCGGCCCAGTCCTCGTGCGGATGTGAGGAGGCGTAGGTGGTCAGGAAACGCTGCTTCCAGTCGGGTGGTGGCCCATCGTTATAGTGGTGCTGGAGGGCGGTCGGGTAATCCGCACGTTCATCACCGAACATGGCACGAAAGGCATCGAGAAAATCCTCGCGCAGGCTGAGCCGCCACCAGAGCATGTGCGAAATCTCGTGGCGCATATGGCCGATCATGGTGCGATAGGGTTCTTCCAGCGCCTGGCGGCGGGTGGTACGCAGGACCGGGTCGGCTTCGGCCACGCTGATGGTCACCACGCCCGCCACATGGCCCATGGGGACAGGCGTCGGCCCCTCGGCCAGCATGTGAAAAACCGGTGGCGCGCCCGGGTCCTCCGGCCGGAACCAGTGCCAGCGGCCGAGATTGTCGATCGCCCAGCGCTTGGCCGCCTCGGTCTGGGCCCAGTAGGGCATGGCATTGGGGATGGAGGTGTCCGGCGCCAGCGCCGTCATGGCGCAGGATCGGCAGAAGGCCCCCTGCTCGGGCGCGATCCAGTTACAGCCAATGATGTCCCGATTGGCGCAGAAGGGCGGCATGGGCAGGAACGCCCGCGCTTGCGGGTCGTAGGCAACCGGGGTGCCGTCGGCGGTGGCGAGGTTGTCGAACCAGAGAGATCCGGATCCGACCGGGTTGGAAAAAACGCGCATGCGACTGTAACTCCTTCAGAAGTGCGACAGAACCCAGACTCTGGGTATGGAACACTCCATCGTCCTCCTCCCCATCACCCCTGTCAATTTGTTCTCGCGTGGCTACGTTCGCCAGGCGTTCTGTGCCCCTGCGAGGTGCTTGATACCTCAGGCGCGGCATGCCTCCGAAAACGTCACTTTGAAATCCGATACAGATTGCATGAGCTCCGAATGTGGAAACCGGTGCATATGACTTTTTCGTATTTCCGAGAAGCTCTGCTCCATCGCTTGTGCCGAGGAGAAACTCACCGCCATCGTGTACTGCGGCATGGCCTCGAAATTCCCCGGGCTGGTGATTCGGCTCAGGTTGTAGGATTGAATCAATCCCTGCTCCTGCAAAAACGTCGCGAATCGGTGGGCCAGCTCCAGCAAGTGGTTATGGTCGATCTCTTCTTTCGGCGTGAAGTAGACATTGTATGTATTCATGAGAATCCCTTTCTGATTCCGAGGCCGTTTTTCTGAGGGCTTCCGGCAGTAGGGAAAGCCGGCCCACGAAGAGCCGGAAGCCGGATGGCAGATCCAGAGTGATCATCCGGTTTCTGAAAAATCCTGCCTTAAAATTGAATAGAGGAAGGTGTCGAGAAATTCCCCCTGAATAAAAATCGAGCCTCTGACAACGCCCTCCTTGATATACCCGTTTTTGAGCGCCACCTGTTCGCAGGCTTTATGACCTGTGGGCATGCATATCTGCACCCGGTTTAATGGAAAGCTGTGGAATAGGTATTCAGTGATCAAACGCACTGCTTCGGTGGCGATGCCCTGGTCGCGGGATTTTGTGGAAAATACCGAAAACCCCAGTTCCCGCGCCGACGAATACGGAGCCGTAGTGAAGTGTCCGATGGTGCCCAGGATTCTGTCGTCTTTACTCGTGATCACCAACAGCTCGCTGCCCTCGGAAGAAAAGCCGTTGGCGTTGAATTCATTTCTGAAGCGCACGGGAGATTTGATCGGTGTTCTTGTGAATGGCCCCCGGTGCTCGGGGTCGTTCATCAAACCATGCAGGGACTCGAGGTCACTCTCTCGTACATGCCTCAAATTGATGGAGTTTCCTTTTATCATATTAAAATCCTGTGATTTCTCGTTCTTATGTATTCAACGCTGCCTAGTCTACCGAGATGATACGGACAGTCTGACCCGGGCGAGCCAGTTCATGGTAAATGTCATCCAGGTAAACCGGAACCTCGTCTGGTTTCAGATCTTCCGGGAAAACAAGTTCACCAAGTTTGACCTTCTTTCCGGGCTCCTGTCTATAGGCGACCCAGGTCCCATTTTCCTGAATCACGTCTAACTGAAACCGGCCATAGATATCGACTTTCATGAGAATTCCTGTCGCTGTTAGCCGTCTTCGTTGAACAGTGCGGGGAGCCAGGAGGCAGACGTTCCTGTGACTACTTCCGCTCGCTCAGCGACTGAAGCTGTTGCTGTTGCTTGTCGAGCAGTTGCCGGTAGGGCGATTTGACGCCGACCAGCACACCGGTCTCCGGGTCCAGCTCGAGGTGTTGCTGGAGCACTTCGTCAATCAGGTCGGGGGCGATCTCGATTCCGAGAGTGTCGGCTTCGCGCGGTTCGAGATACTGGCGATTGAAGTCTTCGGCCAGAGAGGCGCCGGGGGCATCGGGCAGAGGGTGAATGCGCGCGTTCAGACGCAGGCGGGGGCCGGAGTTGAGGTGCGACATTTCGCCCAGCAGCTGTGCGCTACACAGGGCCCGGAAGGCACAGTCGCTGTGGTTCTCGCCCACAAAATCAATCAGGAGTGTGTCTCGGGACAGCGCCAGGCGCTGGCCGCTGTACAGCGACAGGACTCCCTGCAGCTGCTTCTCGAAACGCGTGACCTGGCGGTTGAAACTTTCGCGATTGAGCTGTCGATACAACTGGGGCAGGTTGGCCAATTGCAGACGCAGCCGAAGCCGCGCGCCGGGCTCATCGGGGGCCGCTGGCTCGGGCTCCTCTTCCGGGTCGGGTGAGGGATAATGCGGCGCCGGGGCGCGTGGTGGCTGCAGGGCGGTGCGAACCTGGGGAACCCAGGGAAGCGCGGCGGCAATGACAATGATCAGCCCCCAGAGGATGAAAAACTGGCGGTCCCAGGCACTCAGGCTGACGGGTGTCATCGCCAGCTGCAGGTGACCGGCAATGTTGTCATCCAGCGCGACCGAGGCCGAATAATGCCGGAACTGCCCGCTTCGGGCATCGGCGGGCGCGAAACCGCTCTGTACCAGCAGGCGGTTCTCCACATCGTGGATGGTGGCGCCCACGACACGGGGGTGGCGGGTCAGCTCCTGAAGCACCACCTGCAGGCTGATCATGTCCTGGCTCAGGGTGGCATCGACTGCGCGCTGGGCGGCGGAGCGTGCCAGCGCCTGGCCAAACTCGTCCAGTTGCACACGCTGGCTCTGCAGGCTGCTGTAGCCGTGCAGGGCCGCCACGGCCAGCCCCAGGACGAGTGCGAGAGCGCTGGCCGCCAATGGGCGCCAGTGGCGTTGAAGTCGGTCGGGCAGCGGCATTGAGGTCCTTGTTGGGTCCGTGGGCTGAAGCGGCGTATTTTACGCGTCCGCGCCCGGCGGTTACCAGTCACTTGTGTCGGGGAAAGCTGATTTTGGGGAGTGGTTCGCTTCAGGGCGCCATAATGGCAGGTTTGCCGGACAAATGGCACCGGCGGTGCCGGAGACGGTATAATCTCGCCCACGTCAAACTTCTTCTGCCAACCAGCTGTGTCTGGTATCCAACTTCCCGGTAATTAAGAGAGCCTGTGTGAAAGACATTCTGCTGATCAACGTTTTCGGGGACGACAAGCCCGGCGTGACGTCCACCCTGGCGGCCGAGCTGGCGTGCCATGGCGGCATTATTCTGGACATCGGTCAGGCGGTGATTCACGACGATCTGGCGCTGGGCATGCTGGTGGCACTGGATGGTGGACCGGAGGCCATGGCTCAGGTGCAGGAGGTGATCACCCGACGGGCGGAGGCCTTGTCTGTGCGTGTGCGTTTCGAAGCGATTGAGCATCAGCGCTACCAGGATTGGGTGGAGCAGCAGGGCAAGCCCCGCCATATTGTCACCCTGCTTTCCCGCCAGATCACGGCCGAGCAGATTGCCGAGCTCACGGCGGTGACCGTGCGGCACGATCTGAATATCGACCATATCAATCGTCTGTCCGGGCGGGTTCCTCTGGAGGCGCTGGATCGGCACAGCAGTGCCTGTGTGGAGTTTTCCGTGCGCGGCGCGCCGGCCGATTCGCGGGCACTGCGCGAGGATTTCATGGAACTGTCCACACGTCTGGAGGTGGACATCGCCTTTCAGCGCGACACCCCCTACCGGCGCAACCGACGCCTGGTGTGTTTCGATATGGACTCGACTCTGATCGAGGCGGAGGTGATCGACGAGCTGGCCAAGGCGGCCGGCGTGGGCGATGAGGTGGTGGCGATTACCGAGGCGGCGATGCGCGGCGAGCTGGATTTTCAGCAGAGCTTCGCCCAGCGACTGGCGCTGCTGCGCGGGCTGGATGAGTCGGTGTTGCAGGAGATTGCCGAGAATCTGCGCCTGACCGAAGGGGCGGAGAAGCTGATTGCCACCCTGAAAAAACTGGGCTACAAAACGGCGATTTTATCCGGCGGGTTTGAATACTTTGGCCGCTTTCTGCAGCAGCGGTTGGGCATTGATTACGTCTACGCCAATGAGCTGGATATTGTCGATGGCAAGGTCACCGGCACGGTCACTGGCACGGTGGTGGACGGCAACCGCAAAGCGGCGCTGCTGGCGCAATTGGCCGAGCGCGAGGGCATTGCCCCGGAGCAGGTGATTGCGGTGGGCGACGGCGCCAATGATCTGCCGATGCTCAATGCGGCAGGCCTGGGTATCGCCTTCCGGGCCAAACCGCTGGTGAAAGCCTCGGCGGAGCACGCGATCTCGACGCTGGGACTGGATGCCATTCTGTATCTGCTGGGCTTTCGCGACCGGGAGCACGGCTCGCTGTAACGCCGGCCCCCGAAAGGCCGGGAGTTTCAACTCTCCATGTTGAAATCGTAGTCCATCGACTTGGTCGGCTCCTGCAGATAGTAGCCCTGGATGTAGTGCACGCCGGCCTGCCACAAAGTGGCGAGCACGCTGGCGTTTTCCACAAAGGGCACGATCGTAGTGACCTCCTCGCCGTGGAGCTGCTTGATCATGTCCACCAGCGCGTCGGGGTTCTCGTTGTTGTTCTGGATATCCTGGGTAAAAGAGCCGTCGACTTTCACAAAGCCGAGCTCCACGTGCTTGAACACATTGAAGGGGTTCAGAGAGCAACCAAAGCCGCTGATGCTCAGGCAGCTTTTGAGTTTTTTGAGGCTCTCGGCAAAGGCTTTGGCGGCATTGATGTGGTTGGTGATGTCCACTTCGCTGGCCTGAAACACGATGGCATCACTCGGCAGTTTGGCCGCCTTGAAGGCAACCCCCAGCCAGGGCGGAAGACTCTCGTCACACAGTGACTGGCGGCTGAGGTTGATGATCAACCGGGTTTTGTTGCCCTTGCTTCGATGCTGGGACAGCATTTTGATAGACTCGAGAATCACCCAGCGGTCGATTTTGTGACTGACGTCCATCTTGGCCGCGGCGTCCAGAAACTCCTTGGGAGAAACTTCTTCATTGTCGTGGTTGAGCAGCCGTAGCAGCACTTCGTAGTACTCATCATCCGAGCCCCGCAGATTGATGATGGGCTGGAACAACAGGCGGAAACGGTCATTGTCCAGCGCATGCTGAACATCGGTCATGATGTCGCGCTCTTTTTTCTCGGCGTCGCTCATGGCCGGCTCGTACAGTCTTGCACTGTTGCCGCCCTGCTCGGCACGGATTTTTTCCATAGCGCTGACCGCCTGCTCAATGGCCGACTCGGCGCTGGAGGTGGTGTCGTTGATCAGGGAAATGCCGACACTGGCTGTCAACTGAAGCGTCTTGCCGTCCACATCGACAATGTGGTCTTCAATCGCCTTGCACAACTTCTCTGCCCGCAGCACGGCCGCGTCGGCCTTGATGGCCGGCACCAGCAGCGTGAAGGCGCTGTCGCCAAAGCGGGCCAGCAGGTCGCCCTCCTGGGTGTTCTCGCGCAGCAGGGCGGCGATATCACTCAGGGCCATGTCGGCACCCGCTACCCCGAACGCCGCCTGGACCTGATCGGCGTAATTGTCGATGTCGATGTAGAGCAGGCTCGCTTCCGGTGATTGGTTCCGCCCCTCGGCCCCGATCAGTTTCTCCAGTTGCTCCACCATGTACTGACGGTTGTACAGGCCGGTGGCCAGATCCTGCCACTTGATCTGGGCGATCTGTGCCTCGAGCTCTTCGCTGGTGTCGGCGGCCCGGGCGCGGGCGAGAAACTGGATGCAGGGCTCTTCGTCGAAGGTGGCCCGGGCGACGTCCAGGCTGACGTGGGTGGTCGAGCCATCGTGCTTTACGCCTTCAAACTCGACCTTGGTGCTCTCGGCGTCATCGCCCTTGAGGGTGAAGTTCTTCAAAAACTGTTTGAGGTGCTTCTGATCCTTGTCGGCCACCATGTCCATGATCGGCAGACAGTCGATGTCGTCCTTGTCGCTGTAGCCAAACAGTTCGGCGAAAGATTCGTTGGCGTAGAGGTAGAGCCCGTCCTGAACGTAGGCGATGGCGTCGCGGGAGCTGTCGAGCAGGGCCTGGCTGCGGCGCTCGGCTTCGCGAAACCGCCGGTCGGCGATGCGCCGCTGCTGGCGCTGGTCGCGGTTTTCCATTTCCCGCTCGATCACCTGCAACAGGTGCTGGTCTTCGTCCAGGCGCACAACGTCAGCGGCGCCCAGCTTCAGGCCCTCCACGACCGAGGCGCTGGAGCTGTCGTCGGTGAGCAGCACGACCGGAACATCCCGGTTGAGCCGGCGAATCTGGCGGATCGCGTTCTGCGGCGGGACGTTGTCGGTGGCGTCGTGAGCAATCAGCAGGTCCCAGGTCTGCTCCTGCAGCAGCTTTCCCAGACGCTCTTCACTATCGACGTGCTGGGCGCGGTTGGGGCGTCCGGCATTGTTGAGCATGCTGATCAGTCGCTCGGCCTCAGAGCGGGAGTCATTCAGTATCAGCAGGCGAATTGTTTCGTTGGGATCCATAAAAGATTACTGCACTCATCTGGAAGCTCGTAGTTGGCGTTGAGGCTTGAGGCCGAACGTTGCCAACGCGGCGTCGCTGAACCGGATCGGGCCCGGTACGCATTCCTGGCTGTTTGATTGGTACCGCTGTGCGGCCGGCTGATTCAGGTGCCACTGCGGGGCCAGCCGATGGCCACCGTTCAGGCGGCAAACACTACCGGTTGTCGGCAGAGGCTTGCCAGCGGCCTGAATCATGCTTGCTGGCCCTATATTAAACGATTACAGGCGTGCCTCAATACTAATGTTGATTAATACGCCAATATCCGCCGCTTTGGGTAACTTTTGTGGGTCGGTTACGCTTTTCGCGGTATTTTACGTTGGGTTTCGGTGGCCTCAGGGCCACTGCTCCTCGCCCTCGGTGGCTTCACCCGCTTTGCCGACGACCAGCTCCCGATACTCGAACTGGCTGATGGCACCGGTCGAAAAGCGCCGTCGAGTCAGTTGTACGATCGTCTGGGTCTTTTGGTTGTCCTCCTGCTGGCCGGTGTTGCGCCGGTACAGGCGCACTTTGCTGTATTCGTGGAAGGTGACCGAGTTGGTCAGCAGGGTGGCGGGCTGGTTGATCGCCTTCAGTGGGGGTACTTCCAACGCGCGCAGGAATTCTGAGTAACCGCCGGTTTTGTAGACAACTGCCGCTCCCAGGGGCGACGCCTGGGGGGCCAGTGTCTGGATGCCAACCAGGGTGGCATTGCGCGCCTGCTGGACCCAGCGCACCACGCCCACACTCCATTTGTGGCGGCCCTGTTCCCGCAGGCCCAGCAGTTCCCCGGCTTTGAGTTGCAGTGGCGCTTTTTCCCGCCACTCCAGACAGTAGCCGCCCAGGCTCACGTCAATGATGGGCACCAGGTAGGTGGGGTGATCGCCCCGGTAGCTTTTTTGCTGGCTCTTGCTGATGTTGCTTTCAATGTTGAACGTGTTGACCTGGTGGCCGGCCAGCCGGCTGCCGCCGGCATCGAAGGCATCGCCCCAGGGATCCGGTTCTTCGGTCGCTTCAGCCCCCGGCAATCGACCTGCAAACAGGCCCGACTCGTCCCCGTGAAGATGCGTCGCCTGGTTCAGAAACAGGTTGAAGGGCTGTCCGCCCGCCAGATAAAAGTGCAGGTTGGACAGACCGATGGTCAGCTCCATTTCCCCCCGGCCGGCCTGCCGCTCAAAGCTGCGCTGGGCCAGCAGGTGCCAGGCCTGGGTCAGGTGCTCGTTCAATGCGCTGGTCAGGCCCAGGGTGTCGCGGGCGCTGGCGGCGCGGGGACCCAGAGCCTTGCGCTCATCGTTCAGGCGGTTGACCACCGGGCCGGTGTCCAGCTCGCGGATGACCCCGCCGGGGACGTTGGGCAGGCGTGACTTGTACAGTGGCGGCGCGTCGGCATCGAGCACCACCGCGAAAAGGTTGTCCTGCTGGTCGGCGTCGTAGCCAACGAGCCGGGCTTCGGTGACCAGCGACTCAAGGGCCTCGTAGGTGTTGCTCACCTCGGTCTGGCGCATCTGGTTGGGATGGGCGCAGGCGAGCAACAATGACCTGAGGTAGCTGGACTCGACGGTATTGAGCCGGCGATGGTGCGGCAGGGTTTCCTTGACCGGGCGCCGGTTCACGCCCCAGCGTTCCGCCAACTGATAGAGCGTGTGCAATTCCAGCCAGAGACGGGCGGGGACCGGGGTGTAGAGTTGATAGCTGCGCAGCAGAATCAGGCCCAGGCCCGTGACGGCACGCTGCAGTGCCAGCGCTTTTCGATCCAGCGCCTCCTCGGTCTCTTTTTTGCCGTCCTGCCCCAGCTCCAGCGCCACCAACAGGTAGCCATTGGTCATATGCTTCTGCAGCGCCTGGGCGACCGTGGCGGTCTTGCGAGCGACTTCCGGCAGAATGAGCGGTTGGTTCAGAAACTGTGGGGTCAGCCCCTGAATCACCTGCTGGACCGCCGGTCGCAGGGCCTCCAGCATGGCCAGACGGTTTTCGGCGCCGGTTTTCAGGCGGGCGATTTCCGGCAGTGCCCGGTAGATCAGGGTGCTGACGTAGCTGATCCGGGTCATGGGCAGCGCCTCGACCCAGGCGTTTACCTTGGCGGGCTTACTGGCGCAAAAGCTCAGCGCTTCCAGATCTTGCGAGGGCACTTTGAAGCGGCTCAGAAGCTCGGTCAGGGGAGTGTCGGCAGTCATCAAAAAAGCAGCTCGCTGGTTGTGGGCCTGTTATCGGATTGGTGTCGGCCTGTTCGGTAACCTCGACTATAGCAGATCCGGGCACGACTCACGGATGATGTGGCTCAGGCGAGGGGCGTCTTGCTGGGTTCGCCGGCAATTTCGCGCACCAGTTTGGGCACCAGGTAACCGGGCAGTTGCTCCCGCAGTTGCTGCAGCAGTTGGCGGGCCCGACTTTCATCCACCTCAAAGTGCCGGGCGCCGGCCACCTTGTCCAACATATGAAGGTAGTAGGGCAGAACGCCACAGGCAAACAGGCGTTCGCTCAATTCGGCCAGATCTTCCGCCCGATCGTTGACACCCTGTAAGAGGACCGTCTGGTTGAGCGGGGTGACACCGGCGGCGCGCAGGCGGTTCATGGCCTGATGGACGTCGTCGTCCAGCTCCCGGGCATGATTGCTGTGAATGACCAGACTGGTGCTCAGGCGGTGCCCGGTCATCCATTCCAGACAGGACTCATCAATCCGGTTGGGGATGACCACCGGCAGGCGGCTGTGAATGCGCAGGCGCTTCACATGACCGATTGCCGCCACTCGCTCGGTGAGCCACTGCAGCTGCCTGTCGGAGGCGTTGAGCGGGTCGCCGCCGCTGTAGATGACCTCGGTGATGCTGGGGTCGGAGGCAATGTAGTCCAGTGCCTCCTGCCAGCGCGAGCGCCCGGGGTTGTTGTCTTCGTAGGGAAACTCCCGGCGAAAACAGTAGCGACAGTTGATGGCGCAGGCGCCGGAGACGATCAGCAGCACCCGGCCGTGATATTTGTGAATCAGTCCCGGAATCGGGTTGGCTTCGGCCTCACCCAGCGGATCGGCACTGTACCCGGGGGCGGCGACCAGCTCCTCCCCCAGAGGCAGGACCTGACGCAGTAGCGGGTCGTTGAGGTCACCCTTGCGCATGCGCGCCGCGTAGGCCCGCGGTACCCGCAGCGAGAAACGCTCGCTGGCGGCCAGGGCGTCGGGCAGCAGGGCCGGGTCCAGCTCCAGTAGCTGGAACAGCGCCTCGGGTGAACGGATAATGTCGGCCAGCTCGTTTTGCCAGCGGGGGGCCTGCCATGTGGCAGCGGTTCGATGTATCATGGGCGCCTTTTAACATCTGAGTAGCGAGAGGGCAGTATGGCCACGTATTCTATCAACGATTTCCGTGTCGGGCTGAAAGTGATGCTCGACGGCGATCCCTGCAACATTGTCGAGAATGAGTTGGTCAAGCCGGGCAAGGGTCAGGCCTTCAACCGGGTCAAGCTGCGCAACCTCAAAACCGGTCGGGTCTGGGATCGGACCTTCCGCGGCAGCGAGAACCTGGAAGGTGCCGATGTCACCGACGAGAACATGGACTTCATTTTCAGCGATGGCGAGTTCTGGCACTTTATGGAGCCGGATACCTTTGAGCAACACCAGGCGGACAAGGCCGCCGTGGGCGACGCCGCCAAGTGGCTTAAAGAGCAGGACCGCTGTGTGGTCACGCTTTACAATGGCGCACCGCTGGCGGTGTCACCGCCCAACCATGTGGAGCTCGAAGTGGTCGAGACCGACCCTGGCCTGAAGGGCGATACCGCCCAGGGCGGCACCAAGCCCGCCACGCTGAGTACCGGCGCGGTGGTGAAAGTACCGCTGTTCATGAATCAGGGCGACGTCGTGCGTGTGGACACCCGCACGGGCGAATACCTGGGGCGCGCCTCCAAGGACTGATTGACCCGAGGGTGGGCCGCCCGGCCCACCTGCTCCACCTTTTTCGTTACAGCCCCCCTTCCCTTTGCTGACAACTCCTATGACTGACTGGCGACCCTCGGCTTCCCTATTTTATCTGCAGGCTCGGGCCCGTCTGTATCGACAGATACGCGAGTTTTTTACCGCGCGCGCCGTGATGGAAATCGAAGCGCCGGTCATGGGCGCCGCCGCCGTCACGGATCCTTACATCGAGTCTGTGTCGGCGCAGTGTGACGGGCGCACCTATTACCTGCAGACCTCCCCGGAATTCGCCATGAAGCGGCTGCTCGCGGCGGGCTCCGGCCCAATCTACGCGTTGGGCAAGGTGTTTCGCAATGGGGGTGAGTACGGGCGCAGACACAATCCGGAGTTTACTCTCCTGGAGTGGTATCGGCCCGGCTGGAATGACCATCAGTTGATGGACGAGGTCGAAGCCCTGCTGCTCCACTTGCGGCCGGGCCTGGAAGTCGCCCGGTTGAGCTACCGCGAATGGTTTCAGTCGCACCTGGCCGTCGATCCGCATACCGCCAGCGCGGCGGAGCTGGCCGCCATTGCCCGGGGCCGCATCGAGATTGACGTGGACGGGCCGGAGGCGGAGGACCGGGATCTCTGGTTGGATCTGCTGGTCACGCATGAGCTGGAAGCCACCCTGGGGCCGGGTCTGACGTTCGTGTACGACTACCCGCAAAGCCAGGCGGCACTCGCGCGCATCGAGCCCGACAGCCGGGGCCAGAGGGTCGCCCGCCGGTTTGAAGCCTTCATCGGAGGGATGGAGCTGGCCAACGGTTACTGGGAGCTGACCGATGCCGGGGAGCAACGCCGGCGCTTCGCCGCCGACCGGGACCGGCGCGAGGCCCTGGGGCTAACGCCTCATGCCGGTGACCCGAAGTTGCTCGCCGCCCTGGAGCAGGGCCTGCCCGATAGCGCGGGCGTGGCCCTGGGTGTGGATCGCCTGTTGATGTGTCTGCACGGCGCCCGGACCATCAGTGAAGTGATTCCCTTTGATCTGGATGCCCTGTGAAGGGCGCTGATAGGTTTTGACAATCACGCGCTTAGCCTGAATCCGGGCGTCATCCGGGTGGGGGTGTACTAAACTGTAGTAGACCCCAATAACAGGGCGCGGCCTCACCCCCTCACCTGGAGAGCATCGCGCCAATGGTACAGTGGAGCCGCTCATGCGCATTCAGTACAGTCTCACGGTCCCATCGGGTTCGGCGCCTCTGGTGCTGACGAGTGGGCCGCGCCGGGTGGAAATTCATCTGCGTCACGATGAGGCGGGTCTGTTTGCCCTGATCGCCTTCGCCGGTGAAGAGGGGCCGCCCGAGCGCACGATCATGCAGGGGCCGTTCCAGAGCCTCGAGGAGGCGGTCGGTGCCCGGCGTGCCATCGCGACGCCGCTGCTTGAGCAGGGTTATTGCGTCGATAGCGACACTTACCCCATCTGGACGCTCGCCGCCCAGCGCAGCATCAATGCCGTGCGTGAGGGCCACCGCGCCAATGTGGTGAACTATCGGTTCGATCCCAAGGACGTGTTTCTCGATTGGTAGTGATGGACCGCCCGAAGGGTCACTCGCTGCTCCGGTCCCGTTCGTCTGTCGGGTCGCGGCGCTCGCGCTTGTCCGTTGCGACGACATCCTCCTCGGCGGCGTCTTCCTCCAGGCCCAGGCGTCTCGCCTGTCGGCGCCAGTGGCGACGGGCCAGTTCCTGCATGTCGCGCGTTTTGTCTTTTTCGTCCACGATCTCCAGTCCCAGCAGCGTTTCCAGTACATCCTCCAGGGTCACCACGCCGACCACCGAACCGTATTCGGTCACCACCAGAATGATGTGAGTGTGTTCGCGCAGAAACTCTTCCAATGCGTCGTTCAGTGACATGGTATCGAGCAGGGCGGGGATCCGCCGGTGAAAGGCTTTCAGGGGCTTGTCTCCCTCGCCCCGGGCCTGGGCGAGCAGCAGGTCATTGAGCAGCACAATGCCGTTGATCCGGTCCGGATCGTCTTCATAGATGGGGATGCGGGAAAAGGGCACCTGGCGGTGAGCGTCGAGAAACTCCCGGGCGCTCTGGCTCTGCTCCGCCGAAAAGAGCACCACCCGCGGGGTCATGACCTCCTTGATCAGTGTCAGGCGCAGCTTCATCAGGTTTTTCAGTATGTCCGACTCGCGGTCGTCCAGATGGCCTTCGCGCGAGCTCAGCTCCGCCATGGCGGTAAATTCGCTCCGGTCAAATCCGGCGTAATGCGGACCGGAGCGGGTCAGCAGACGGGTAATCGCCTCCGACAGTTTGATGAACGGCTGCAAGAGAATGATCAGGTATTTGAGGCTGTACGCCGTCGCCGGCGCCAGCGGGCGCCAGTAGTGAGCACCCAGCGTTTTGGGGATGATCTCCGAGAACACCAGGATCAGAAAGGTCAGAATGGCCGAAAAAATGCCCAGGGCGGAGCTGCCAAAAACCACCGTGGCCTGAGCGCCGGCACCCGCCGCGCCCACCGTATGGGCCACAGTGTTGAGCGTCAGGATGGCGGCCAGTGGGCGGTCGATCTCGCTCTTGAGCTTGTGTAGCAGTGCCCCCGAGGGTTTGCCTTCGCGCTCCAGCACTGATGCGTGCGCGCCGGTCACACTGAGCAGCACGGCTTCGGCAATGGAGCACAAAAAAGACACAGCCAGTGCCAGCAGAATGTAGATGATAAGCAGCGTCATAGTGAGGCCTTTCCCGGTGAGCCAGCCATGGTAGCAGTTATTGCGCTCCGGGCAATTTTATGAGGGTGGCATCATCTTCGAGTTGCGTGGCCCGGCTGTGCATAAACGGGGTATTGCTATCTCGGCCAGGCAATTTTTGAGCGATGACCGATGCCTTTGTCTCCATCTGGCCCCCGCGCCCAGCCGGGCAGGGCTCGAAAAAGGCCCGCAGGTCATGTGCCAGGGCGCGGAGGTCAGTCCGGCTCGGTGAGCGTTTCGCTGGCCTGGATCTGGTTGCGCCCCTGCTTCTTGGCCCGGTACATGGCCTGGTCCGCGGCGCGCATCAAACCGAGCTCGGTACTTGCGTGGTCGGGGAACAACGCCAGACCGATACTGGTGGAGATGGTCAGCGTCAAGTGGCCCACGGGGATGGGGCGCTCGCAGGAGCGGCGGATTTTCTCCGCCACCGCCTGCGCCTCCTCGAGGCTGGTCACGGTCTCCAACAGCACCACAAACTCGTCCCCGCCCAGGCGCGCCACCGTGTCCGCCGCGCGCAGATTGACGGTCAGTGCCTGGGCCACCTGCTGCAATAACTGATCTCCCAGATCGTGCCCGTACTGGTCATTGATGGTCTTGAAGTTGTCCAGGTCGATGAACATCAGTGCCAGCCGGTTGTTGAGCCGGGTGGCGCTTTTGATCGCGTGCTCGAGCCGGTCGCTGAACAGGGCCCGGTTGGGCAGCTGGGTCAACGGGTCGTGTTGTGCCATGTGGCGCATATGATCTTCGATCTTCTTGCGCTCGGTCACATCGCTGATGAACCCGTACCAGCGCGTCGTGCCGTCGTTCAGCCGCTCGGGTTGAGCGGAGCCCTCCAGCCACTGAATGCCGGCGACGGGAAGAATCACCCGGAACTCCAATCTCCACCGGCTCAAATGACGGGCCGAATGAATGATGGACGCCTTGAAGTCGTTGTAATCCTTGGGGTGTACCCGTTTGAACAGGTGATAGATGTCGTGAACCACCTCCTCGGGCGAGATCTCGGCGTACTTCTCCACCTGCCGGCTGACAAATGGCATGCTGAAGCGGCCATCGGGCGCCATTTCGAACTGGTAGATCACCCCCGGGGCCTGCGACGTCAGGTTGTCGAGCATTTTGATCCGTTCGCTCGCCGACTGGATGTCGGCGCGCTCCTTGTACACCTGTCCGATCTGATAGCTGAGCACCTGCGCCAGCAGCAGCACTTCAATCAATACCGCCACCATGCCCAGGTGCTCTACCAGGTACAGTGGGGTGCTCAGGCTCTGCAGCGAGATCGCGACCAGCGCGGGTACGGCAAAGGCGGCGTTGGCGATGAGGTACAGGCGAGCCACCTTGCTGCCCTGCAGGCTGCGGGTAATGCCGCTGATCAGGCCATAGAGCGCGAACACCGCCACGCCGGCGCGACAGAATTCCATCGACCAGTTGGGCGCGAGCAGGGCCAGGGGCCAGAAACTGATCAGTAGCCCCATGGCGCTCACCCCGAGCCAGTACAGCGTGGGCTGCTCGGCCCGCCCGATGCGAAGCAGGCGCATGACAAAGGCGATATAGATGACGTTGGACAGCAGAATGGGGGTGCTGGTCAGGTAGAACCAGGTCCAGCCGAACAGATGGCTGTACACCAGCAGTGCCGCCCCGTTGTAGAGGAGGTTGCCGGTGATGAACAGGGCATAGAGCAGGTCGGTGCGCGAGCCGCGCCACACCGCCATGACCGAGTAGTAGAAAATCAGCGCGAGAAAAATCCCCAGGCCGATCAGCGTGAGGCTCTGGGTGTAGGGAATCTGCCGGACATAGTCCGCCTCGTAAAACACCCGGGGCTTGGGCAGCGCCAGGTAAAAGGGGCTTTCCATCCGGGTGAAGACCCGGTATTCACCGGCGGGAAGCGCCAGCCGCTGGCCGTGGCGCAGAAAATACTGATAATCCTCGGGCCGGCTCAGTCCGCCGCTGAGTTGGGCGACAGGCGAGCCGCTGGCATCCAGAACATGGTGGGTGAAGAAATCCAGGGTCGAGGAGCTGGTGAAGTCCAGTACGATCGTCTCATCCCGAGTCAGTGTGAAGGTCAATTCATGCCACAGGACGCCGCCACCGGCATGGCTGACTTCGACCGGGGGAAACGTCAGGTCCGGTGCCAGCCCACGGTCGAAACGGGTGCCATCCTCCAGTGCTATCCACTGGCCGGACTGCGGCGGGGCCTCTGCTCCGTCTGCACTGCCTGCATCCTCCGTACCCTGCACACTGACGGCGCCGCCCACGGCGCCCGCGCTTTCAGCACCTTCAGCCCCTGGCGCCGAGGCCAGGCCGAGCAGCAACCCGGTTAACAGCAAGAATCTCAGCAAACAGACATCCTTCACAATGGAGTCGATGACAACGTGCGCACACCGGCTAAGCATTGACCACAAATCCCGGCTTGGCAACTGGCGCTCGGCAATACCGCCCCCCGGCATGATGTAAGGGGTTGGCGCATTTTTCATTGAAAGCGTGGAAATAGCAAGTATCGGCCGGAGGTTCATAAACTGAACAATTTTCTCCGGCCTTGCCCTTATAGGGTTTGGCGCAGTTACCCAGCTGTCATTCACAGCTTTGTGCACAGGTTTTGTGGACAGCGCGCGGTCCGGTTGCGGCTCGCTCTGGCGCTGTGGATATTCCTTTGATGTCAGTTTGACGTAGAATGGGGGCCTATTCATAGTTTGGAGGACTGTCTATGGAGGCACTGCCGGAAACATTGCGGGAAAACGTGCGTCTGCTGGGTGAACTGCTGGGCGATACCATTCGCGACCACGAGGGCGAGGCGCTATTCCAGAAAATCGAGGATATTCGCCAGCTGGGCAAAACCATCCAGCAGTCCGAAGATGAAGACTCGGCCCCCCTGGTGGAGCGGCTCGGTGAGCTGGATGATCGGGATGTTCTGCCGCTGGTGCGGGCTTTCAACCAGTTCCTGAATCTGGCCAATATCGCCGAGCAGGAGTACTTTTCCAGTGCCGAGGCCGAGTCGGAAGATGGCCTGAAAAACCTGTTGCTGGAGCTGTCTGACACCTACGGGCGGGATCGGCTGGCCGATGTCATCGGCGATCTGAGCATCGAGCTGGTGCTGACTGCTCACCCGACAGAGGTGACCCGGCGTACCCTGATCCGCAAATACGACCAGGTAGTGCACACCCTGGGGGACCGCCAGCGCGGCAACCTGCTCACCTATGAGCAGGACAAACACCGCGGCCGGCTGCACCGGTTGGTGGAAGAGATCTGGAGTACCGATGAGATCCGCAGCGAGCGGCCCACGGCCGTGGATGAAGCCAAGTGGGGCTTTGCGGTGATCGAGAACAGCCTCTGGCAGGCGGTCCCCGATTTTATTCGCCACCTGGACCGGCTTTGTTGTCGCCATCTGGATCAGTGTCTGCCCACTGACCTCAAGCCCTTCAAGTTCTTCTCCTGGATGGGCGGGGACCGTGACGGCAACCCCAACGTGACCCATGAAGTCACCCGTGAAGTGCTGCTGCTGGGCCGGTGGATGGCGGCGGAGCTGTACCTGCGCGATATTTTCAATCTGGGCAATGACCTGAGCATGCACCAGGCCAACGAGGAGTTGCGGGCCGTATTCCCGGACAGTGTCACGCCCTATCGGGATCTGTTGCTGGATTTGCGTCGCCGGCTGCAGGCCACCCTGGAGTGGACCGAGACCCGCCTCAAGGGGCGCACCCCCGAGGCGTCCGACGCGGTGATCCGCACGCGCGAGGATCTGCTCGAACCGCTGATGCTGTGTTACCGCTCGCTGCGCGACGTGGGCCTGCCTCATGTTGCCAATGGCCCACTGATGGATACCATCCGGCGTATTCACAGCTTCGGTATCAACCTGGTACCGCTGGATATTCGCCAGGATGGCGAGCGCCACATCAAGGCCATGGATGAGTTGACCCAATACCTGGAGCTGGGTCGTTATCTGGAGTGGTCGGAAGAGGAAAAGCAGGAATTTCTGCTCGAGCAGTTGGACAACAAACGGCCGCTGCTGCCCGCCAAATGGCCCATGAGTGACGAGACCGCCGAGGTGTTGGCCACCTGCCGGGTGATTGCCAACGAGCCGCGCGAAACCCTCTCACACTACGTCATTTCCATGGCCCAGCAGCCGTCGGACGTACTGGTGGTGGCGCTGCTGCTGCGCGAGTGCGGCATGGACTGGAACATGCCCATCGTGCCCCTGTTTGAAACCCTGGACGACCTGGATCGGGCGCCTTCGGTGATGAACCGCCTCTGGCAACTGCCTTGGTATCAGGATTACATCGCGGGTCGGCAGACCGTCATGATCGGTTATTCCGACTCGGCCAAGGATGCCGGCAAGTTCGCCGCCACCTGGGCCCAGTACAAGGCGCAGGAGAAACTGGTGGCCCACGCCGAGCAGCAGGGCGTCAATCTGGTGTTGTTCCACGGCCGCGGCGGTACCGTCGGTCGCGGTGGTGGCCCGGTGGAAAAGGCCATGGCGTCCCAGCCGCCGGGGTCGGTGCGCGGCCAGATCCGGGTGACCGAGCAGGGCGAGATGATCCGCTACAAGTTCGGCCAGTCCCGGGTGGCGTTCAGCAGCTTCTCCACCTATGTCTCGGCCACCCTGCGGGCCACACTCATGCCTCACCAGGGGCCCTCGCAGGAGTGGCGCGACCTGATTGAGCGCATGGCCCAGAGCAGTCTCGAGGCCTACCGGAGCGTGGTGCGCGGTCACCCGAAATTCGTGCCCTACTTCCGCAGCCTGACTCCGGAGCAGGAGTTGAACCTGCTGGCTCTGGGCAGTCGCCCGGCCAAGCGCAAGGCGACCGGCGGCGTGGACAGCCTGCGCGCGATTCCCTGGGTTTTTGCCTGGATGCAGGTGCGTTTGAACCTGCCTTCCTGGCTGGGCACCCGCCAGGCGCTGGAGTACGGGCTGGAGAACGCTCCGGGAACGCTGGTGGATATGCTGGAAAACTGGCCGTTCTTCTCCAGCTTTCTGGATCTGCTGGAAATGGTGGTGGGCAAGTCCGACCTGGCGATTTCCACCTATTACGAGAAAGAGCTGGTGCCGGCCGATCTGCACGGACTGGGGCAGCAGTTGCGCTCCGATCTGGCCGCGCTGGAGGTGTTGATCAACCGGATCAAACACCAGGATCAACTGCTCAATGACGAGCCGATGCTCCAGCGGGCACTGAGCGTGCGCAAACCCTATGTGGATCCGCTCAACTACTTGCAGGTCGAGCTGCTCAAGCGCCATCGCAGTGGCAATCCCATCAGCCCCGAGCTGGAACGGGCGCTCAAGGTCACCATGGCGGGTATTTCCGCCGGGATGCGCAATACCGGTTAATCGGCCCCGGAAGCCCCGGAGGCGGTGTCGGTTGTGGAGGGATCCGGGTTGGACCCGATGCGAGTCAACAGCTCGTCCAGGGTCTCGCCCGGCTGGTATTCGCCCGCGCGGGCTTCCAGCTCAATACCGGTGAGTACCTCCTCGCCCTCTTCGCTGGTCATGAGCACATGCTCGACGCGGCTGCGAATCTGGTTAGCCAGCTCTTCGGCCTCGCGTTCGCTGGCATTGGGCAGCAGGATGGCAAAGCGCCGTCCTCCCAGGCGTGCGGCGACATGCTCCGGGCGCAGGTGCCGGCGGATGGCTTTGCTCACCCGGATCAGCACATCGTCTCCGGCCTGAAAGCCCAGCCGGCGATTGAGTGGCGTGAGGTTCATGATCCGAAGGCTCAGAAGCACGGGTCGATGCCCCCCGGCGCCGGCCTGCTCGATGAGCGGCCCGCAAACGGAGAAGAAGTAGCGGCGGTTATAGAGCTGAGTGAGCTGATCGATGGTCGCCAGATCCCGCTCGATATTCTGGTAGCTGCCGAGCATCAACCGGCTCAGCCGGTAGGCCCGGCCCAGCTGAAACAGACCCACCGTGGCCAGCATCAGCCCGGCGGGGCTGAGCGTCAGAGTAAAGGCCTTGGCGAGCCACCAGTCGGACAGAATCAGTTGGTTGAGCAATTCCTGCCAGGATCCGAGAAAAATCAGTCCCAGCCCGATGGTCAGTTTCTCGGCGATGGATTTGCGCACGGGCAGATAGGCCGCCGTGGCGAACAGGGTAAAAAGAGTCAGGCAGAGCACCAGCTCGCGCAGTACAATGGGCCAGTCCACCTGTTCCAGTGGCACGGGAGCGCCACCGTAAAATAGTGCCAGGGCCCAGGCAAACGCGAACAGGGCGGTAGACAGCAAGGTGATCAGGGCGAGGGAAAATCGGCTCAGCATCTGGGTCCGCTTGTCAGAATGATGGATTGATTTCAGGGCCTCCTGATTGATGCTGGCATTGGCCATCATCAATCGGGACACCCCAAGTGTAGCAGGCTCCCGGACCGGTCGAGGGCTCCGGGGGCCCGCAATATTGGCACGAGAGTAAAGGTTATGAGTGCAGACAAGCCCGACGAGCTGGAAATATTTCGGCGGGAAATGCGCGACGTGCGTCCGATCAAGAGCGAGCCCAAGGTGCCGCTGGCGCAGCGCGACGCCGATCCTCTCACTTTGGCCCAGCGTCGCGAAGCGGCGGTGGCCCAGGCGGTGGGCGCCGAGAGCAACTTCCTCTCCGGCGAGTACGTGCCTGAGTTGAACCCCCACGACCTGCTGGCGTTCAAACGCGACGGGGTGCAGAACGGGGTCTATCGCAATCTTCGCCTGGGCAAGTACACCATCGACGCCCGACTGGACCTGCACCGGATGACCGTGGAACAGGCGCGCCGGGCGGTGTTTGGTTTTGTGCAGGACTGTATGGCGCAGGACATCCGCTGTGCGCTGATCACCCACGGTAAGGGAGTGGGGCGCGAGCGTCCGGCGTTACTCAAAAGCTGTGTGGCGCACTGGTTGCCACAGCTGCACGAGGTGCTGGCGTTTCACTCGGCCCTGAAACAGCACGGGGAGAGCGGCGCCACCTATATTCTGCTGCGCAAGAGCGAGCGCAAACGCCTGGAAAACTGGGAGCGCCAGCACAAGAAAAGCCGCAGCTAGCGTACCCCTTTACGACTCAGTTCGCTCCTGCACTAACACCCAGGGGCGGATCACCAGCGCCCAGACTTCGGTATTGCGCTCGTGCCAGGCTTGAGCCTTTTCATCCGGCACCGCGTCGACTTTTCCCTCTTCCATCCACTGTGAAATCTGCCGGGCATTGTCCTTTGCCAGCTCGGCTCCCACCGCTACCAGGTCCAGTTCCGGCGCCACCCGGATCGCGCGGCCGGCGGCAAAAAAGCGCTCCAGTTCGCGCCAGTGAATGGGAGCGGTCTCCAGGTTCAGCGTCGTTTCCAGAGGCAGTTGCGGATCATCGGTCATGGTGGTCAGTCATCAGTTCGTCAGAAAAGAAAAAACGGGTCAGGAATCTGCCCGGCTGAGCAGGGCGCGGGCCACACGGGAGGCGTTGTCGCGCCCCAGGGTGCGGCAGATGGTATCGCCCGCGTGCACCAGCGCCTCCAGATCGACCCCGTGTTCTATACCCAGGCCATTGAGCATATACACCACATCCTCGGTGGCGACATTGCCCGCAGCGCCGGGGGCAAAAGGGCAACCGCCCAGGCCGGCGACGGCACTGTCCACCACACTGATGCCATGGGTCAGGGCCACGTAAATATTGGCCAGTGCCTGCCCGTAGGTGTCGTGCATGTGCACCGCCAGGCGCTCGGGCGGAATCTCGGCCAGAAGCACATCGAGCAGTCGGGCGGTGTCGCCCGGCGTGCCCACGCCGATGGTATCGCCCAGCGACACTTCCCGGCAGCCCAGATCGAGCAGTTGGTGCGTCAGCGCCAATACCTGTTCGGGCGCCACCCGGCCGGTGTAGGGGCAGCCGAGCACGCAGGAAATGTAGCCGCGCACCGGCAGGTTCGCCTCACGGGCGCTGTGCATCAGGGGTTCGAAACGCGCCAGGCTGTCGTCGATACTGCAGTTGATGTTTTTCTGGCTGAAAGTCTCGGAGGCGGCGGCAAAGACGGCGACTTCATCCACACCGGCCGCCAGGGCCCGTTCGAAGCCGCGCTGGTTGGGGGTGAGGGCGGCGTAGGTGACGCCCGGGTGACGGCGCAGGTCGCGCAGAAGAGTATCGCTGTCGGCCATCTGGGGCACCCGCTCGGGGTGCACAAAGCTGCCGGCTTCCAGGTAACGCAGGCCCGCCTGCGCCAGCTGTTCCAGCAACTGGCGCTTGGCATCCAGGGAGACGGGGCGGGCTTCGTTCTGCAGCCCGTCCCGGGGCCCCACCTCCACCAGTCGGACAGACCGGGGAAGCGCGGGGCTCATGACCCTTCGAGTTCGCTGCGGCGCACCGGATCACCCACATCCAGAGAGCCGTCGATGCGCTGGACATCCGCCGGGGTGAGCATGCCCGCCACTTCCCGCAGCTGGAAGCTGTCGATCACATAGTCGTAGAGGGCATTGTAGTAATCGCGTTGAGCCTGGTAGACCGCTCGCTGGGCCAGCAGCACTTCCACCAGGTTGCGCGTGCCTACTTCGTAGCCGGACTGGGTCGCTTCCAGTGCACTCTCGGCCGACACGATGGCCTGCTGGCGGGCACGTACCTGAGAGACTCCGATTTGCACCGACAGGTGCAGTGATCGGGTGGACTGCACGACGTTTCGCTGGGTCCGGTTCATTTCGGCGCGTGCTTGCAGGTATTGGGCATGGGCCTGGCGGCGCTGGCCCGAAGTGCGTCCGCCCGAGAACAAGGGAACGTCCAGACTGATGGTGAAGCTGTGCCCCTGGGTCTCGGAGTCACTGGTGATGTTGCCAATATCGCCGCCAAAATACTGATCGCCCTCGGATTGGGTGTCATTGTAACCCGCTGAGGCGGAGAGGGTGGGCAGGTGCTGGGACCTGGCGGCTTTGGCGCTTTGTGAAGCCGCGCGGGCATTGAGCTGGGCCACTTCGAGTCGGTAGTTGTTCTGCAGAGCGAATTCCACCCATTCGTGCCGGTCAGCCGGCTGTGGGGGAACCACAGGAAAATCGTCGGCAAGTGGCGCGATCCGGTCATGGGGCTGCCCGGTGAGCACTTCGAGCGCCTCGTAGGCGATACCCAGGTTGCCCTCGGCCTCCAGGGCGGCGGCGGCCGCGGTGTCGTACACCGATTGGGCTTCGTGCACTTCGGTGATGGCGGTCAGGCCGACGTCGTAGCGCTGGGAGGTCTGTTCCAGTTGCTGCTCCAACGCTTTCTCTTCCGCCCGGGCGGTTTCCAGATTGTCAATGGCTCGCAGGACGTTGAAGTAAGCCTCGGCCACCCGCACGATCAGCGACTGCTGGTCGGCGCCAAACTGCACCTCGGCCAGTTCGCTCAGCGTGGAGCCGCGCTTGTACTGGTACCAGGCCGCCATGTTGACCAGCGGCTGATCCAGCGAAATGCTCCAGCCGGAGCGTTCGCGTTCGGTGACCTGGGAGGTGTTCGCGGTGTTGTCGAAGTTGTCGTCCTCCGACTCGGTATAGAAAGCCCGCGCATTGATCTGTGGGAGCAGGCCGGCCCGCCCCAGAGTGCGGTTTTCCTGGCCGGCCACGTAGGCGGCGCGATCGGCTTCCAACTGAGCGTCGTTCTCCAGCGCCAACTCGTAGATGTCCAGCAGCGAGTTGGCACTCGCGCTCAGCGGAGCGAGGGCCAGAAGAGCGAGACACCAGAGGGTATGGGTTGTTTTCATGTGAGTTCCTGTCCGTTGATTTCCACATTTGGAACGCCGTGGTGGGTAAGTCGGGAGTTTACTCACTCGGCCGCTGCAGGTCGAGTCTGCTCGTGGGGCAAGTTGTTAAAAAAGGTAAACCAGAGTAAGCGCCTCAGGGCAGTACGCTTACTTTACAGCGCTGGATGACTGCAATAGACTGTTCGGCGTTGGTCGGGCGCTGTCTGCAAAGTGAAAGCGGGCGTCAGCCAACACGAACTTCGTCGGGGTGCCCGGACAATGTCCGGGCTGAGATTTTACCCGCAGAACCTGATCCGGTTAATACCGGCGTAGGGAACGAAAGCCAGAACAGCCCCTCCGGTGTCCTCCACCGAAGTTCCATCCGTTGTTGATGCTTGCGTTACCCGCGCCACTGTTTTTTGGAGTGGACCGCGTGAACGATGCCTTTGTTCGACCCGAATCACCGAGTGCGCCCCCGGTCGCGCTGACCATCGCCGGCAGCGACAGTGGCGGCGGGGCCGGCATTCAGGCCGACCTCAAAACCTTCGCCGCCCTGGGTGTGTACGGCTGCAGCGCCCTGACCGCACTTACTGCGCAGAACACCCGCGGCGTGCAGTCGGTGCACCCGGTGCCGCCGGCATTCGTCAGTGCCCAGTTGCGTTCGGTACTGGCGGATTTTCCGGTGTCGGCCGCCAAAACGGGCATGCTCGCCAATGCCGATATCATCCGCGCCCTGCTTGATACCCTGGGCGAGTTTGAGCCCAGGGCGCTGGTGGTGGATCCGGTGATGCTTGCCACCAGCGGCGACCGCTTGCTGGAGCGCGAGGCCGAAGCGCTGTTGATCCGCGAACTACTGCCCCGCGCCACCCTGATTACCCCCAACCTGCCCGAAGCGGCGGCCCTGCTGGGTGAGGGCATTGCCCGTACGCGGGATGACCGCTGGCGCCAGGCCGAGCGCCTGCTGGCGCTCGGGCCCGAGGCCGTGCTGCTCAAAGGCGGCCACGGGACCGGGCCCGACGCCGAGGACCTGCTGCTCGGTGCCGGGTTCAGCGAAACCTTCTCCCGCCCCCGTCTGGATACACCCAACACCCACGGCAGTGGCTGCACCCTGGCCGCCGCCATTACCGCCGGGCTGGCCCGCGGGCTGAGTCTTCCCGGCGCGGTCGGTGAGGCCAAAGGTTATCTGCAGGGCGCGCTGGCCGCCGGTGCCCGCTGGCAGCTCGGTGGAGGCGCCGGCCCCCTCAACCATTTCCATCATCAGATGTCAATCAACATCAATTAACTGTCATTGAGTTTCCACCGATCAAGGAGCACACACCCATGAGTCCCAAAAATGCCACAGCCCAGTCACTGAGCGATGCCGCCCAGGTGGACGAAGCTTCGATACAGCCGCTGCCCGGTTCGCGCAAAATTTACGTCACTGGTTCGCGCCCGGACCTGCGCGTGCCCATGCGCGAAATCACGCTGGACGACACGCCCACCGAGTTCGGCGGTGAGCCCAATCCGCCGCTGCGGGTGTACGATACCTCCGGCCCCTATACCGATCCGGAGGCGAGCATCGACCTGCGCCGGGGCCTGGCCGAAGTGCGCACCCCCTGGATTCTGGAGCGCAATGATACCGAGCAGCTCGAAGCCAGCCAGTCCAGCTTCCGGCAGGAGCGGCTGAATGATCCCGAGCTGGCCAAGCTGCGTTTCAACCTCACCCGCAAGCCGCGCCGGGCCAAGCCGGGCGCCAACGTCAGCCAGATGCACTACGCTCGCCAGGGCATCATCACCCCGGAGATGGAGTACATCGCCATTCGCGAAAACATGGCGCTGGCCCAGGCGCGCGAGCGCGGCCACCAGGAACTTCAGCACCCGGGCGAGAGTTTTGGTGCCGCCATTCCCGATGAGATCACCCCCGAGTTTGTGCGCGAGGAGGTGGCCCGGGGCCGGGCGATCATTCCCGCCAACATCAACCACCCGGAAATCGAACCCATGATCATCGGGCGCAACTTTCTGGTGAAGATCAATGGCAACATCGGCAACTCCGCGCTGGGCTCGTCGATCGAAGAGGAGGTGGCCAAACTGACCTGGGGCACACGCTGGGGCTCGGATACGGTCATGGACCTGTCCACCGGCAAGCACATTCACGAAACCCGCGAGTGGATTCTGCGCAACTCGCCCGTGCCCATCGGCACGGTACCCATTTACCAGGCGCTGGAGAAAGTCGACGGCGTGGCCGAGGATCTGAGCTGGGAGATCTTCCGCGACACTCTGATCGAGCAGGCCGAGCAGGGGGTGGATTATTTCACCATTCACGCCGGCGTGCTTCTGCGCTATGTGCCGCTGACTGCCAAGCGGGTGACTGGCATCGTCTCTCGCGGCGGTTCGATCATGGCCAAGTGGTGTCTGGCGCACCACAAGGAGAGCTTCCTCTACACCCACTTTGAAGAGATCTGCGAGATCATGAAGGCCTATGATGTGTCCTTCTCCCTGGGTGACGGCCTGCGCCCCGGCTCGGTGGCCGATGCCAACGACGAGGCCCAGTTCGCGGAGCTGGAGACCCTGGGGGAGTTGACCCAGATCGCCTGGAAGCACGACGTTCAGTGCATGATCGAGGGCCCGGGCCATGTGCCCATGCAGATGATCAAGGAGAACATGGACAAGCAGCTCGAGTGCTGTGACGAGGCGCCTTTCTATACCCTGGGGCCGCTGACCACTGACATCGCGCCGGGTTACGATCACATCACCTCGGGCATCGGCGCGGCCATGATCGGCTGGTACGGTTGTGCCATGCTCTGCTACGTGACGCCCAAGGAGCACCTCGGGTTACCCAACAAAAATGATGTGAAAGATGGCATCATCACCTACAAGATCGCCGCCCACGCGGCCGATCTGGCCAAGGGGCACCCTGGGGCGCAGCTGCGCGATGATGCGCTGTCCAAGGCGCGGTTCGAGTTCCGCTGGGATGATCAGTTCAATCTGGGGCTGGACCCGGATACGGCCCGCGCTTACCATGATGAGACTCTGCCCAAGGAGTCGGCCAAGGTGGCGCACTTCTGTTCCATGTGCGGACCGAAGTTCTGTTCGATGAAGATTTCCCAGGAGGTGCGCGAGTTCGCCGCGGCCGGCGGTCGTGTGACCGAGGAGGAGGGCGAGCAGGTGGTCCGCATGATTGATGTGGAGGCCGAGATGCAGGAGAAAGCGCGCGAGTTCCGCGAGCAGGGTGCGGAGTTGTATCAGAAGGTCTGATCTTCGGTGCTTGGGAGCGGCGGATGCGCTTGCCGCTTATCCGCCCTACGAATCGCCCGAAGGTTGCGTAGGGCGGATAAGCCTAAGGCGCATCCGCCGTAAATACACGTCAAGTGCGAGACCGGTCTTTCTACAAGGCCAACGACCCTGATATTTAACAATACGCAAACCCGAAAATCCCCATTAACCAACAGCAGTCAACGATCATGGCCAATACCCCCGACTGGAAAAAGCCCCCCTTCACCCGCGACGATGTGCGCATCACCCGACGCGAAACCCTCTACAAGGGCTTCTTCCGGGCCGACAAGGTCACCCTCAAGCACAAACTCTTTCGCGGCGGCTGGACCGAAGAACTCTCCAGGGAGCTTTTTCTGCGGGGCGAAGCGGTCGGTGTGCTGCTCTACGATCCCGATCGGGACCTGGTGGGGCTGGTGGAGCAGTTCCGTGCCGGGGCACTCGATGAACCCTCGGGCCCCTGGTGCATGGAAATCGTCGCCGGCATGATCGAAGACGGCGAGACCCCCGAAGATGTGGCCCGCCGAGAGCTGGTGGAAGAATCGGGCGTCGAAGCCGGGGAGCTGGAGTACATCTGCAACTACCTGCCCAGCCCGGGCGGCTCGGACGAGCGGATGCATCTGCTCTGCGCCCTGGTCGATCTCCGTCAGGCCGGTGGCATTCACGGTCTGGATGAGGAGCACGAGGACATCAAGGTCCATGTGATCCCCGCCGGGGAGGCGCTTGAGCGACTTTACTCGGGCCGCTTCAACAATGCCGCCGTGCTGCTGTGTCTGCAATGGCTGCAGATTCACCGGCCCCAGTTGCGACGTCAGTAAACGCCCCGTTTGCAGGGGCGGTCACACTCTGGCGTTCATTATTTGCTAGACTGGTCGCTTTACTCCCGTGCCGGCGCCCCGATCGAGCCGGGTGAAAACCCCTGTTGAGCCGTTGTGAGACCCAATTTGATGGTGAAAGCCCGCTACAAAGTCGATCTGTCGCGTCAGCTTGCCGAGTGTGAGGCCAATTACCTGCGCCTGCGCAAATTGATGCCCGAGGGTGACGGGGCTGAGCAGTGGCAGTTTGCCGTCGCCGGCGGCGGTCCGCGCTCGCACACCCGCATCCGGGTGCTGGAGCGCTCCCGCTACACCACCACGGTCCAGATCAAGCAGGCCGACGCCGGTGATCAACCGGACGCCTGGCTGCGGGCGCCGCAGCTGACCGTTCGCCTCTATCACGATGCCCATCTGGCCGAAGTGCTCGCCTGGGAGCGGCACCGCCGGCTCCACCCCCGCTACGATTACCCCAATCAGGCCATGTACCAGCAGGACGAGAAAGCCCAACTCAACCGCTTTCTGGGCGAGTGGCTGGGGCTCTGCCTGAAGCAGGGGCGCAGCCTGGAAACCGTCTGGTAAAAAGTTCGACAGCCTCGCAGTTTGCTGGCGTGTCTCTTGCGCCGCTCCTTCGTTGTGGTTATTCTCGGTGCAAATACCCGGGTTTTGTGGGGTGGACGGGGGTGTGAGAGCCAGATTGTCGACCGCTCGGGTGAGAATTTACACGGACATGAGATACGCGTGCGCCTGATTCAGATCACTGACTGCCATTTGGGCCCCCCCTCCGATCCGGAGCTGCTGGGCCTGAATACCGAACAAAGCCTGAATACCGAACAAAGCCTGGATGACGTACTCAGATTGGTTGCGCACGAACAGTCTGACGTCGATGCCCTGGTCTGTACCGGTGATATCGCCAGCGATGCCCACCCCGACTGCTATGGCCGGTTTGTGGAGATCCTGCGCCAACACTTTTCGGTGCCTCTGGGCTGGTTGCCGGGCAATCACGACTCGGCCTCGCTCATGGCCCAGATCGAGGATTTCGAGCATCCGGAGTCGCGCCTCATGGCGCTGGACGACTGGCTGGTGATACTGCTGGACTCGGCTGTGCCGGGGCAGGTGCACGGGCATCTGGCCGAGAGCGAGCTCGATTTTCTGCAGCAGACGCTTTCCTCCAATACCCATCGGCCCACGCTGGTCATGCTTCACCACCAACCGGTGCCGGTGGGCAGCGACTGGATCGATCAGTACATTCTCAACAATGCCGATGATTTCTTCCGGGTGATTGACGCCCACGACCAGGTCAAAGGCATTTCCTGGGGCCACGTGCACCAGTTCTACCAGGGCGAGCGCAACGGGGTTCAGCTGTTTGCCACGCCCGCCACCTGTATCCAGTTCAAACCGGGCAGTGAGAACTTTGCGCTGGATCATGCCATGCCGGGGTATCGCTGGTTTGAGCTGGGGGCGGACGGCCGACTGGAGACGGGTGTCTCGCGGGTGAGCGATCGGGATTATCACGTCGATTTCGAATCCCTCGGTTATTAGCGAACACGCGCTCAATGCCCACTCTGGTTTACATTCACGGGTTTCTAAGCTCGCCATCCTCCCGCAAAGCACAGAAAGTGGGCGCCTGGCTGGCCCGCGAGCGCCCGGACATCCGCTTCTGTTGCCCGCACCTGTCCCCCTATCCCGATCGGGCGGCCGACCAGCTGCAGACCTTGATCAACGCCGCCTCCCCGCCGGTCTACCTGATGGGCAGCTCGCTGGGCGGCTACTGGGCGACCTGGCTGGCCCAGCGCCATGCTCTGCGCGCGGTGTTGATCAATCCGGCCGTGCGCCCCTGGCAGTTCATGCCGGACTTTCTCGAGGTTGACCTCAAGGGCTATCACACCGATGATAGCTACCGCTTGGAGGCGCGCCACGTCGAACCGATCAAAACCTACGATGTGCCCGCCATCTCCCACCCGGAAAACCTCTGGCTGCTGGTCCAGACCGGCGATGAGACGCTGGATTACCGCCAGGCGGTAGCACACTACCGGGGGGCGAAACAGACGGTTGAGCCAGGCGGCGACCACGCCTTTCAGGGCTTTGAGCGCTATATTCCCCAAGCGCTCGCCTTTCTGGAACAGAGCGATTGAGTGGTGCGCTGCCCACCGATAACACAAAAATTCGAGACACTTGACTGACTTATGGCCAATTACTCTTCTGAAGATATTGAAGTCCTCACCGGGTTGGACCCGGTCAAAAAACGCCCGGGCATGTACACCGACACCACCCGGCCCAACCACCTGGCGCAGGAAGTGATCGACAACAGTGTCGATGAGGCGCTGGCGGGCCACGCCAAAAGCATTCAGGTGGTGTTGCACAAGGACCACTCGGTGACCATTTCCGACGATGGCCGGGGCATGCCGGTGGATATGCACCCCGAGCAGGGCAAGCCCGGGGTGGAAGTGATCATGTGCACCCTGCACGCCGGGGGCAAGTTCTCCAACAAGAGCTATCAGTTCTCCGGTGGTCTGCACGGGGTGGGGATCTCGGTGGTCAACGCTCTGTCGCAAACGCTGGAAATCACCATCAAGCGCGACGGCCAGGTGCATCGCATGGGGTTCCAGAACGGCGACAAGGCCACGGAACTGGAAGTGATCGATACCTGCGGCAAGCGCAATACAGGCACCAGCATCCGCTTTCTGCCCAACCCCAGCTATTTCGAGACCCACAAATTTTCCGTCAGTCGGCTGCGCCACAACCTGCGGGCCAAGGCGGTCCTGTGCCCGGGCTTGAGCGTGACCTTCAAAGATGAGCACTCGGGCGAGACCGATGAGTGGTACTACGAGGACGGGCTGAAAGATTATCTTCAGGGCGCCACCCAGGGCTGGGAGACGCTACCCGAGCAGCCGTTTGTGGGCGAGTTCAGCGGCAAGACCGAAGGCGTGGCCTGGGCGGTCCAG
Source organism: Marinimicrobium sp. C2-29 (assembly GCF_038419845.1). NCBI lineage: Bacteria > Pseudomonadati > Pseudomonadota > Gammaproteobacteria > Cellvibrionales > Cellvibrionaceae > Marinimicrobium > Marinimicrobium sp. C2-29. The sequence continues at coordinate 51,169 of NZ_JBCAQT010000004.1, read as the reverse complement.
TGGCTGCCCGAGGGCGGCGAGCTGGTGCAGGAGAGTTACGTCAACCTGATTCCCACGGCCCAGGGCGGCACCCACGTCAACGGTCTGCGTACCGGGCTTCTGGATGCCCTGCGCGATTACTGCGAGTTCCGCAGCCTGCTGCCGCGCGGGGTCAAGCTGGCGCCCGAAGATGTCTGGGCCAACTGCAGCTATGTCCTGTCGTCCAAGCTGAGTGATCCCCAGTTTTCCGGGCAGACCAAAGAGCGCCTGTCCTCACGCGAAGCGGCCGCCTTTGTCTCGGGCGTGGCCAAAGATGCCATGGCGCTCTGGCTCAACCAGCACACCGAAGATGGCGACAAGCTGGCGGAGCTGTGCGTCAACAACGCGCAGAAGCGGGTGCGCTCCAGCAAAAAAGTCGCGCGCAAAAAAGTCACCCAGGGGCCCGCACTGCCGGGCAAACTGGCGGACTGCTCCAGCTCCGACCCGGTGCGCAGCGAACTGTTTCTGGTGGAGGGCGACTCGGCCGGTGGTTCGGCCAAGCAGGCCCGCGACCGGGAGTTTCAGGCGATCATGCCCCTGCGCGGGAAGATCCTGAACACCTGGGAAGTGGATGTGGGCGATATCTTCTCCAACCAGGAGGTGCACGATATCTCCATCGCCCTGGGGGTGGAGCCGGGCAATGCCGACCTGAAGTCACTGCGTTACCACAAGATCTGTATTCTGGCCGATGCCGACTCGGACGGCCTGCACATTGCGACACTGCTGTGCGCGCTGTTTGTCCGCCACTTCCGCCCACTGGTGGAAAACGGGCACATCTTCGTTGCCATGCCGCCCCTGTACCGGATCGACGTGGGCAAGGAGGTGTACTACGCCCTCGACGAGAGCGAAAAGAACGGCGTGCTCGATCGCATCGAGGCGGAAAAGAAGAAGGGGAAGGTCAACGTCCAGCGGTTCAAGGGGCTGGGCGAAATGAACCCCCTGCAGTTGCGCGAAACCACCATGGCCCGGGATACCCGCCGGCTGGTGCAGCTGGGCATTGATGATGCGGAGGCCACCATGATCATGATGGATATGCTGCTGGGGAAAAAGCGGGCCTCCGACCGGCGAACCTGGCTGGAGTCTAAAGGCAACCTGGCCGACATCGATCTCTAATTTAGGCAAAACGTTAGTGCATGATGGCTTTGTAAATTTGAGAAAAATTCGATTCGTTATGTATGTCCAGCGGCAATCGTAATTTTCTTGCTAAGTCGCTGGCGGAGATAATGCCCCTCAGTCGGCGTCGATCATCGTCAACGACAACACAGTGCTGCTGGCGGCTATCTTTAAGTGCGTTTATGACCTTTCTTATTGATGCCGTCGACAGCTCGGTGTATGTCAGTCCCTTCAGTTGATGTCTTGGATGCATGAAATCCCCGACGGAAAGATCCTCCCGCTTATGACCTTCAGATACTTTTATCATCATTTCCTGGGCGCTTATATCCTGAAAGCTGACAATTCCCAAAAAACGTTTGTCTTCATCCACAACGATCTTTAGGCGTACGTGGGCCTTTTGCATCAGCTTATCCGCATCGACTGCGCTGGTGTTCGCCTCGATAATCAGCGGCTTTGTGGTGGTGAAATCGGTAAACACGTCAAGTGCCGGAGATTCTACCGTAGTCTCCTCGCCAGACTCCGGCCACGCCAGTTCACTGGTAACATCGGCATTACATAACGCCAGCTTTTTCATTATCTATACCTCCTGTTTAAAAATATCACGACCCAGTCGTAAGCAACGCCTGTTATGAGCGTCGAACTCTTCGGTCGTCATGTGCCATCAGCGGGAAACTGCGGCTGATTCGCATAGCTAACTCCGTGCTTGTCGAGGTACTCCCGAATCATTTTGCGCACAACCTGCGAGGGCGTTACGTCCTGAGTAGCACACAGCTCCTCGAAGGCAGCCTTCTTTGTGGGGTCAATTAGTACCGTCAAACGCGCTGTCTTTTGTTCCATAGCATCTGTCTCTTTCAGTCTGTATCGCTCAATCAGTAGGACAATCAGCTTTGAGGGCGCCAACTGTTTCGGGGTTAGCGACTCATTCTGGCCTGTCCCTTGAGGTTAAGCATACCTGCAGAGTCTCAATAATCGAAGTATAACATTGTTAGAATGGTATGTTAATAATGGTATATCTCTGTTAACATTCCCACACTGTCCATAATGGCTAGGAGGAGATCCCTCGAGTGCCGCACAGAGCCCATTTGTTTTCCTTGCGTATCAGTCATGCCCTTCGCGAGAGCTGCTTGAACACCCCCTACACCAGGCAGCGCTTCAAAGGGGATCTGTTGGCGGGTTTGACGGTGGGGGTGATCGCCATCCCGCTGGCGATGGCGCTGGCAATAGCGAGTGGTGTGGCGCCGCAGTACGGCCTCTACACGGCCGCTATCGCAGGGTTTGTCATCGCATTGACGGGTGGCTCGCGCTTCAGTGTTTCCGGCCCCACGGCCGCTTTTGTGGTGATTCTTTACCCGATCACCCAGCAGTACGGCCTGGGCGGCTTACTCCTTGCCGGGCTGCTCGCCGGCTGCATGCTGATCGTTATGGCGCTGTTACGTCTCGGGCGGTTGATCGAATATATCCCCGAACCCGTCACGCTGGGCTTTACCGGCGGGATCGCCGTGGTGATAGCAACACTCCAGATCAAGGATTTCTTCGGGCTGCCGATCGCGACCATGCCTGAGCATTACCTCGACAAAATCATTCTGCTCGCCCAGTCGGCGGGTCTCGCACACTGGCCTAGCGTTGTTGTGGCACTGCTGACACTGGCGGTGATGGTCCTCTGGCCCCGGTTGAAAACCGCGGTGCCCGCCCATCTGCCCGCTGTGATCCTGGGCGCCTTAGCGGCGTTGGTTTTAAACAAGACGGGCTTCTCCGTCGACACCATCGACTCAAGATTCAGCTATACCCTGGCCGACGGCACTAGTGGCCAAGGCATTCCGCCCATCCTGCCAAGCTTTCAGTGGCCCTGGAATCAGCCGGGAGCTGACGGAGCCCGTTTGGTGTTTAGCTGGGACTTGCTGAGAGACCTGCTGCCGGCCGCCTTTGCTATTGCCATGCTCGGCGCCATCGAGTCGCTGTTATGCGCCGTCGTGCTGGATGGTATGAGCGGTAAACGACACAGCGCCAATAGCGAACTCCTCGGGCAGGGCATCGGCAATGTGGTTGTTCCCTTCTTTGGCGGCATTACCGCGACGGCGGCAATCGCTCGCTCCGCCGCCAACTTCAAAGCGGGCGCCCAATCGCCGGTGGCGGCCGCAGTCCATGCTTTGGTGGTCGTGCTTGGACTCGTTGCGCTGGCACCGTTGTTGGGGTATTTACCCATGGCGGGTATGGCGGCCCTGTTGGTGGTGGTTGCCTGGAACATGAGTGAAGCGCCCAAAAGCGTTCATATGCTGAAAACATCGCAGTCGAGTGACCGCTGGGTTTTCTTATGCTGCTTTTCGCTCACCGTGCTTTTTGACATGGTGATTGCGATTACGGCCGGCATCGTACTCGCGGCCATTCTATTTATGAAGCAGATAGCGGAAATGACCCGTGTTGTCGAGATCTCCGGAAACCCGGATTACCCGGTCGAAAACCTGCCACTCTCCTGCCGTATTTTCAAAATTACCGGTCCACTGTTTTTTGCTGCAGCCGACAAAATTTTTGGAGAGCTGACCCAATACTGCGAGAAGAATAGAACCATCATTCTCCACTTGGACCAAGTCACTGTGCTCGACGCCGGTGGAGTGTCCGCGTTGACCAAGCTAATAGCGCACTGTAGGACGACAGGTGCGGAACTCATATTGACCGATGTGCACTTTCAGCCAATGAAAACGCTCGTTAGGGCCGGTGTTGAACCCGTGGCAGGTGCGTTCCGCATACATCGAAACCTTAACGAGGCAATACGGGGCCTTTGATTTCATGGCTGAGAGACTCTTATGAAATTATCCACTGTAAAAGAAAAATTGTTAGCCGATGAGGTTATCATTTTTGATGTCATGCCCAACCCCAGCGATTTTTCAGAGTGGATCGTCTGGGCTCGCGAGCCATCGGGAGGAAGCTATTTATTGATAAACGACGATGAATCCATTGTCGGCTCAAAAGATGCCAACAGGATCCTTTTAGTATTGAAGGATCTTGGCGTCAGGAATGTACATTTTTCGCTCTGAATAGACTTTAACAGGCGTCAGAGCAGCTGAAGGAAAAACGTTATGCCTAAAGTTATTACGGTTATCGAAGGTGATGGTATTGGCCCCAGTGTTGTGGCTGCCGCCATTCAGGTTCTGGAAAAGGTTGGGTGTGACTACACCTACGTCTTTGCGGATGCGGGCGCCACCGCACTGGAAAAACGAGGGAGTCTGATTCCGGAGGCGACAATTAATGCGATTGAAAAACACAAGATCGTCCTGAAAGGCCCCCTAACGACCCCTATTGGAACTGGGTTTACCTCAGTGAATGTCAGCTTGCGTCAAATGTTTAACTTGTACGCCAATGTCCGCCCTGCGCTATCGTTTGAAGGGACTGCGGCTCGATATGAGAACGTCGATATCATTACAGTGCGAGAGAATACTGAGGGGATGTACTCAGGTATTGGTCAACAGCTTTCGGACGACGGCGAGGTGGCCGAGGCAACCAGTCGGATCACTCGCGATGGAGCGCGTAAAATAGCGACGTTTGCCTATGAGCTGGCGCGGAAAGAGGGGCGCAAAAAAGTAACGATAGTCCATAAGGCCAACATTCTAAAATCCACATCCGGGTTGTTCTTGCGCACGGCAAGGGAGGTGGCTGAGGCTTACTCTGACATTGAAACTCAGGAGATGATTGTCGACAACACCTGCATGCAGTTGGTGATGAACCCCGAGCAATTTGATGTGATATTAACGACCAATTTGTTTGGTGACATTATTTCTGATCTGTGCGCCGGTTTGGTCGGAGGTTTGGGTTTGGTTCCCGGCGCTAACATTGGTAAGGACTATGCAATCTTCGAGGCGGTCCATGGGAGTGCTCCGGACATTGCGGGAAAGGATATCGCCAACCCCACCTCAATGATTCTCGCGGCGGTGCAGATGTTGCAGTACCTCGGAGAACTTGAGAAGGCAGAACGCGTGCTAGCTGCGCTGCGCGATACCATCAAGTCCGGTGATCGAACAACTCGCGATTTAGGTGGCTCTCATGGTACAGAGGAGTTCACGCAGGCTGTGTTGAGTCGCTTGTAAGGGGGCGCTTCTTCTAACGTGAGTACAGGCTGTTCTCGCCCTCCGGACGGGTCTTGAAACGCCGGTGCACCCACATGTACTGTTCCGGGTGCTTGCGGATCAGCTCCTCGAGCACGCGGTTGATGCGCTCGGCATCGCGATGGTCGTCCCCCTCGGGGAAGTTCTCCAGAGGGGGGTAGACTTTCACGTCGTAGCCGGAGCCGTCATCCCGACGGAAATGGGTAAACGGAATGATCCGGGCGCGCCCCATCTGCACCAGCTTGGAGGTGGCCGTGATCGTGGCCGCCGGCACCCCGAAAAAAGGCGCGAATACATGCGGTCGGCGCGGGCCGTAATCCTGATCCGGGGCGTACCAGATAACCCGGCCCCGACGCAGCCGTTTGATCATCAGGCGCATGTCCTCCCGATCGATAATGACAGTGTCATCGCTCCGGCGGCTGCGTCCCCTGACCTGAAAGAAATCGTATACCGGGTTGTCGTGCGGCCGGTAGAGTGCATCGATGGAGTGACTCATGCACAGCAGGTTGCCACCCAGGTCCAGGTGAGTGACGTGCATGGCCAGCAGCACCACACCCTGGCCCTCGCTCTGCGCGGCTTTCAGGTGCTCCAGCCCCTCAATGGTGAACAGCCGGCGCAGCCGCCAGTCGGGCCAGAACCAGGAAATACCGGTTTCAAACAGGGCCTGTGCGGTGGAGCTGACGGTGGCGCGGGCCATGGCACGCTGTTCTTCGACCGATTTTTCCGGAAAGCACAGGGCCAGGTTGCGCATCGCCGTGTGGCGCCGGCTTTTGGCCAGGCGCCAGACCAGTCGCCCCAGAGCCCGGCCCAGAGCCATCTGCCAGCGGTAGGGCAGCTGAGCGAGCAGCCACCAGAGCCCGAAACCCACCCAGGTAAGCCAGTAACGCGGGTGCAGCAGGTTCAGGGTAAAGCGCGGCATTACAAAGATTCCTCACAGGGCCATGGAAAGCGGCTATTCTAACGGTAACGGTCGTCAAAGGGGGAGAGCTTGATCTATGTTAGAATACGCGCCAAATGCCACGACGAGCTTTGATGCGACCAGACCGGGTTCATCCCGGAATTCAGACGCGAGCCTGCTGCAATCGCTGCGTCTCGGTACCCGGGACGCGCACGGGGCGCTGGAGGCGCAGCCTCTGGTGAGCGGGCTGCTGGATCCGACCCTCAGTCCGGACCGTTATGTGCAGCTGCTGCAGGCGTTTGCGGCCTTTTACCGGCGTCTGGAGCCGAGGCTGAGCGCGGCTCTGGACCATTGGCACTCCCGCTTCCCCTCAGTCTATCGCTACCGGCCGCGGTTGCCCCTGTTGCAGGCGGATCTGGCGGACCTGGGTTGCGACTTCTTGCCAGAGCCCGGCGGCGAAGTGCCGGTGAACGTGACGATCGAAACCGTCCCGGGGGTACTGTACGTCCTTGAGGGGGCGACCCAGGGCGGGCGGGTGATTGGCCCGCGGCTGCACCGGGCGCTCGGGTTGTCCGGGCATTGGGGCGCACGTTACTTCAATCTTCATGGACAGCTCGACAGCTGGTCGCACTTTCGAGACTGGTTGTCGCGGATCGAACCACACCTGGATCAAAACGCGACCCTGAGCGGTGCGCGCGCGACCTTTTCCGGGCTCCATGCCCATCTTGACCACTGGCAGGTGGAACAGAGTGACCGTTAAGCCGACCGACAACTCCCAACGTGATATGGACGCCGCCCTTGCCGAGTGCGGGCGCGAGCCGGTGCATATTCCCGGCGCGATTCAGGCCTTTGGCATTCTTCTGTGCTTCGATACGTCGCTGCGCCGGGTGCAGCAGGTCAGTGCCAATGTGGGGGAGGTGCTGGGTCGGCCGGTGGCCGAGTGCCTGGAGGCAAAGCCGGACGAGCTGCTGGGCAAAAGCCTGTTGAGTCGACTGAAAAAAGGACTCAAAGAGGTCGACCAGCTGCCCGGCGCCCTGACCGTGACCCGCCGCTACGCCGGCGAATCCCGCCGTCTGCATGTGGCTGCCTTTCGCTCCGGCGATACCGTGGTCGTGGAGCTGGAGCCCCTGGATGGTGGCACCCGCTATCGCTGGCTGTCGCTGGTGAACGACTGGATTGGCCAACTGGTCGAGACCCAATCCAGAGAGCAGGTGCTCGATAAGCTGGTGGAAGCGGTGAGGGATATCATCGGGTTCGATCGCTGCCTGGTGTACGCCTTCGATGCCGGCTGGAACGGGCAGGTATTGGCCGAGAGCCGCAATGACGCTCTGGGCTCGCTGTTGAACCATCACTTTCCCGCCAGTGATATTCCGCCCCAGGTGCGCGCCCTGTATGAGCGTAACCGGGTGCGGATGATCGCCGATTGCCGGGCCGATCCGGTGCCCCTGGTTCCTACCGTCAACCCGGACACGGGCCAGCCGGTGGATCTTGGTGCTGGCACCCTTCGGGCGGTCTCCCCTGTCCATCGGGAGTATATGCACAATATGGACGTCAGCGCTTCGCTGTCGGTTGCGATCTACTCCGAAACCGGGCTCTGGGGGCTGGTGGCCTGCCACAGTCGCGAACCGCTGGCGCTCTCGCCCTCGGCGCGCGACAGCGTCGCCACTCTGGTCCAGGTGGCGGGGCAGCGTCTGTTCCTGATCAAGGCGGAGGGCGAAGCGCAGTACCGTCAGCGCATCCACGAAAATCGCGCGCTGCTCGCTCGCAGCGTGCAGGAGCGTCAGGCGCCGAGAGACCTGCTGCTCGAGTACGCGGCCTCCTGGCGCGAGCTGTTTGATGCCCAGGGGCTGGCAATGGTCTACCTGGGAGAAATCACCGCCGACGGCCAGGTGCCGGACGAGGAGTATCTGCGCACGCTGGGCAACTGGCTTGAGTACCAGGTGCCCGATGCCGAGCCCTGGAGCACCACCTCGCTGCTCGAATCCGGATACCCGGAGGCCTCGCTCATCGAAAGTGAGGCCTGTGGCCTGCTGGCGATGCCTCTGCTGATTGATATGGACGCTCGCGGCTGGTTGCTGTTCTTTCGGGTCGAGCAAGTGGAGCTGATCGACTGGGCCGGGAAACCGGAAAAAGCCCCTGAGAAGAAAGACGACCGCTGGGTCCTCTCGCCACGCCAATCCTTTGCGGGCTGGCGCGAGGAGGTCCGGGGTTACAGCAAGCCCTGGCACCCCGCCGAGGAAATGGCGATCCGGGACCTGGGTGACGACCTGGCGGTGATCGCGTCCGCCCATGAAATTGCGCGTCTGAACGAACATCTGCGCCACGAGCGCAAGGCGCTGGCCGAGGTGAACGAGCACCTGCAGGAAATGGCCAATACCGATGCGTTGACGGGGATCATGAACCGCTACCGCATTGAGCATCTGGTGCAGATGGCGCTCGCCAATGCCGAGCGTTACGGGCAGACCTTCAGCCTCCTGCTGTTCGATATTGATTACTTTAAAGCGGTCAATGACACCCATGGCCACGAGGTCGGGGATCGCGTTCTGAAAACCCTGGTGAATACCCTGCAGGGAGGGCTTCGGGACGCCGATCAGCTGGGGCGATGGGGCGGCGAAGAGTTTGTGGTTCTGGTTCCCAATACCCCGCTTGAAGATGCCGCCGTGTTTGCCGAGCGCCTGCGCGACCGGGTCGCCAACACCGATTTTGGCCTGGGCGAGCCCATTACCATCAGTATCGGAATAGCCGAATGGGGTCGGGGCGACAGCTTCAAAACGCTGCTGGTGCGCGCCGATCGGGCCATGTACCAGGCCAAGTATTCCGGACGCAATCGGGTATGTCTGGGGACGGATTGAAGCCGGCCTTGAAGGCCACCTTCATACCCTAAGACACGGAAGCCCAACGCCTGACAGTTTCAGGCAAGGTTCCTGAGTGGCCTCGCCCTCGTTCCCGCCTTTTCCCTTTCCCTGCGCCTTTTCCCAAAATGCGGCGTGCACTTGTACTCTGGTCACCGGGCTCAGTATCGAAGCGAGGCCCTTGTGCGGGAGAGCAAAATTTAATGCAATTGTATTTGATAATCGATCTTATTATAAGTTACTATGCCGTCAACTGAGGGTGAGAATCACTATCGATTCGATTCCTCTCCATATCCGATACCCGCAATTTCGATGAAACAGAAAAGGAGACGCCCGTGAAATTCCGACTGTATGCCCTGCTTCTGGCGATACTGGCCACTTTTACCCTGACCGCCTGTGGTGGCAGCGACAGTGACAACGGCAATGAGCCGCCCACCGAAGAGCAGCCGGGCGATGACAATGATGACGGCGATGATGGTGACAACGGCGACGATGGCAGTCTCGACGTGCCCAGCACCTACAGCTTCCCCAATGCCGACGGCGAGAGCACCGTTGCCTACACCGGCCAGACCAAGCGCCACATTCTGTTGGCCGACCTGGTGGTGGAAATGAACAATCTGGAGGAAGACGCCGGTCAGGACAGCGTTGAATCGGAGCTGAACTTCTACTTCCGCTATGATGCCGCCACCTCCGACAACATCACCAGCGAGTTCAATGCCCGTGATCTCGACGGTATGACCATCCTGCCGGAAGACTCCGGTGAGCTGACCTACGGTGCCATTGCCGGCGGTAAAGACCTGATCGGCAAAATCGCCGGAGGCGACGGTCAGGGTAATGGCGAAGTGGCCAATCTGATCGATGGCGAATTCTTTGGTTGGGAAGACGGGCTGGAAGCCGATGCCCTGCCGGTGGACCTGGTGGATTACTACTTCGCCGCTCTGGCCCATGAAGCCACCGACGGTGTCTCCCCGCAAATCGAAACGGTCGATGGCTCTGTGGCGCTGGACACTGTGACCATTGATGCCCACGGCCGGGACCTGCGTCAGTTGACCCAGAAGTTTCTGCTGGGCGCGGTCGCCTTCTCCCAGGGCACCAACGACTACCTGCAGTCCGACTTCGCCAACATGCTGGAGCTTGAGAGCGACAATGCCTACACCGAGGGCGAGCACAACTGGGATGAAGCCTTTGGTTATTTCGGCGCTGCTCGTGATTACGGTGACTACACCATCGATGAAATCCGCAACGTTGGTTACAAAGACACCAACGGCGATGACGCCATCGACATCCGCAGCGAATTCAACTTCGGTAACTCCACCAACTGTGCCAAGCGCGATGCCGGTACCGCCGGTAATACCAACCCCACGGACTACACCGCCGAGGTCTTTGACGCCTTCCTGACCGGCCGCGCCATTCTGCGCGAGGCGGCCCAGACCGGTGAGCTGACCGGGGACCGTCAGACCGAGTTGAACGAGCAGATCGAAGTGGCGGCGCTGACCTGGGAAAAATGCATTGCGGCCACCGTGGTGCACTACATCAACGATACCGTGGCGGATCTGGAAGCGACGGAAAACGGCAAGTTCCAGGACCTGGCCCACTTCAAGAATCTTGCCAAGCACTGGGGTGAAATGAAAGGCTTCGCCCTGAATCTGCAATTCAGCCCCGAGTCTCCCTTCCGCGCGGATGCCGAGGCGCTGGCTGATCTGAAAGAGATCCTCTCCCTGATGGGCGACGCGCCGGTGCTGGCCGACGGCACCCAGGCAGGCCAAGCGTTTGAAGGCGGGGTGGAGCAATACATCGCCGATATGCTGGCGGCCCGCACACTGATGCAGGACGCCTATGGCTTCGACGCGGAAAACGTTGAAAACTGGTAAGCCTTGACTGACCCAGGCGAACAGGCGGGCACCCGTTTCGGGTGTTCGCCTGTTGTGCGTTGAGAAATGACCGAATCAGGAGTGCAGAAAGATGCGAATCTATCGTTGGGCCCTTCCCCTATTGGCCGTGGCCGTCAGTGGTTGCGTGGGCGACGATCAATCCGGAAGCGCCGAGTCGGAGACGACCCGTGGCTTTGATTATCAGGGCATGATGGCCAACTACGCGGACAATGTGTTTCTGCCCGAGTACCGCGCCTTTGCTGATCAGGCGGATGAGCTGGCCGAGGGGATCAACTCAGTCGAGTTCTACTGCGAGTCTCTGAACGATTCGGATGGCGCCTCGCGAATTCAGCGGGCGCGCGACCAGTGGCGCTCGACCATGGATCAGTGGCAGCGGGTGGAGCTGTTTCAGGTCGGCCCGCTGGCGGCCAACGGCGGCGCTTTGCGCAACCGGATCTATTCCTTTGGCAGCAGCGCACCGCTGAGCGAGTGTGCCGTGGACCAGAGCGTGGTATTGGCCCAGGAAGAAGGCTTTAACCTCAGTGCGCGCTCGTTCAACGCCCGCGGTCTGGACGCGTTGGAGTACCTGCTGTTCTCTGAAGATCTCACCCATCACTGCCCCTCGCAGATCAGTGAAACCGAGGGATGGAATGACCTGCCGGAGTCGACCCGTCGCCAGCAGCGCTGCGATTATGCTCAGCGCCTGGCCGATGACATTGTCGATGCCTCTCAGACACTGGTGCAAACCTGGGAGCCGGAGGGCGGTGACTACCGCTTTGAGTGGGTCAACCCTGCCAATCAGGAAGACAACCTGAAAGCGCTGTCCGATGCGATTTTTTACGTTGAGCTGCAGACCAAGGACCGCAAACTCGGCGTGCCCACGGGCCTGCATACCGGCTGTAACGCCGTTGCCTGCCCGGACGCGGTCGAGTCGCCCTACAGCGAAACGTCTATGCGGAATATTCAGGTCAATATGAAAGCCTTTCTGCAGGGTTTCAAAGGCGGCAATGGACTGGGCTTCGACGACATCTTTGTGCACGAGGGCTTTCCCGACGTAAAGGAAGCGTTTGAGGATGCCATCATCGATGCCGACGTCCGCTCGGGGTATTCAAGTCCCACTCTCCTTCAGCAGATGCGCGCGCAACACGAGTCGGGTAGTGCTCAGGACTGCCAGAATGCCGCCGCCAACCCGGAGGACAATTATCCCGGAGCCTGCGCCGCACATGCGTACCTCAAGCGGGTGACCGACCGGTTGCGCACGGACTTCATCACCATCGTCAACCTCGACTTGCCCGAACGCGGGCAATCCGACAACGACTGATCGCGGGAATGAACATGAATCGATTGAAACACACGCCCCTGCTGCTGGCACTGGTCAGCGGCCTGGCCAGCGCCCAGGATATTGAGTTGCCCCAACTGGTCTACGAGGAAGTTCTGGTGACCGGTGGTGCCGACGCGGTGCGCTCCACCGCGGGCGCCGCCAGCTTTCTGGACGAAGATGCCATCGCCCGGTTTGACCAGACCGATATCAATGAACTGCTGACCCAGGTGCCCGGTGTATATATCCGCACCGAGGATGGTTACGGCCTGCGGCCCAACATCGGCATTCGCGGTGCCACTGCTGAGCGCAGTCAGAAAATCACCCTGATGGAAGACGGCATTCTGATTGCGCCCGCACCCTATTCGGCGCCGGCGGCCTACTACGTGCCCAACGTCAATCGCATGAGCGCGGTGGAAGTGTTCAAGGGCCCCTCGGCCATTCACTATGGTCCCCATACCGTGGGCGGCGCCGTCAATCTGGTGACCGCACCGTTGCCCTTCGAGCGAGAAGGCCGGGTGTCACTCAGTGCCGGCACCGACGGCTACCGCAAAGGCCGACTGGTCTTAGGCGATAGCCAGGAGCAGTTCAGCTACCAGTTGGATCTGCTCAACTATGGCGCCGATGGCTTCAAGGAGCTGGACAACGGCGCCGGTACCGGTTTTGACCGGAACGATCTCAACCTCAAGTTGGGCTGGGAATCGCGGCCCGGCTCGCCGGTGGCCCAGAGTGTCATCCTGAAGCTGGGCTATGCCGACGAGGATTCCGATGAAACCTACCTGGGATTGACCGATGAGGATTTCGAGGCGACCCCGGATCGTCGCTACCTGGGCAGCGGTGCCGATCGCTTCGAGTCCGAGCACACCCAGGCGCATCTGCTGCACCAGGCCAACTTCTACACCGGTTGGCAGTGGATCAACAAGCTGTACATCAACCGTTTTGATCGCGCCTGGAAAAAGCTCGATGGCTTCTTCGCCGCTCCGGCCGAGGATGGCGACTACTCCGAGAACCTGAGCGCGAGCAGTATCTTCAATCGCCCTGACGTGTTCGACCGGCAGATTTCGCTGCTGAGAGGGGAGATCAACTCCAGTGATCGTCTGTCGGATCGACTCGATGTGACTGATAACGCCCGCGAGTACGGTTCTCAGGGGTTGGAAACCGAGCTGCAGCATGAGTTGGGTCTGGGAAGCTGGCAGCACGAGCTGGCCGTGGGGCTGCGCTACCACCACGACTATGTCGACCGCGCCCATCAGCCCTTTGGTTATCGGGTGCAGGACGGCGAACTGGCATTCGACGGGATCACCGACCGGGCGCTCAAGACCGACAACCGGGCGGAAACTGATGCCTGGGCCCTGTTTGTCAGCGACGAAATCCGTCGCGGCCCCTGGAAAATCAATCTGGGCCTGCGCGCCGAGCGCATTGAAGGCGAGGTGGATAACCGTGCCGATGGCAGCCGCCGAAGCAATACCCAGGACATTGTCATACCCGGTGCCGGTGTGTTCTATGAATGGACCGACAACCTGGGCCTGCTGGTGGGGGTGAACAAAGGCTTCTCCCCCAGCGGCCCGGGTGCCGGTGAATCGGTGGAGCCGGAGGAGAGCGTCAACCTCGAGTACGGTTTTCGCTATAAGGCCGGGGAGCTGACCCTGGACGCCATCGGCTTTTTCAGCGACTACGACAACCTGCTCGGCCGCTGTCGGGTGTCCGATGCCGGCTGCGAGCCGGGCGAGGAGTTCAATGGCGGCCGCGTGGAAATCGCCGGCCTGGAGCTGACCGGGGATCTGGTCTGGTCGCTCAGCGACCGGCTCGAGATGCCGCTGAGCCTGGCTTACACCTATACCGAAAGCGCTTTCCAGAGCGATTTCACTTCGGGCTTCTCCCAGTGGGGCACGGTGCGGGCCGGCGATGAGCTGACCTACACCCCCGACCACCAGGCCCGGCTCGGCATCGGCCTGATGGCGTTGGACTGGCAGGTGGACCTGGCGGTGAAGTATTCCGGTGAAATGCGTGACCGGCCCGGGCGGGATGAGCCCACGGGGCGCGATCGCCTCTCGGCCTATACCACCCTGGATCTGTCCGCACGCTACGATCTGTCGTCGGACCTGAGCCTGCAGCTGGTGGCGGACAACCTCACCGACGAGCGCGAGCTGGTCTCCCGCCGGCCCTTCGGTGCCCGCCCCAATGCGCCGCGAACGGTGCAGCTGGGCGTGACCTACCGCTTCTGAAGGAGGCCTGAACGGGGTGTTTGAGATGGATTGGTGGCAGGCGCTGACCGCGCCCCTGAACTACCCGCTGAACCCGGCCAGCCGCATGTACTGGCTGTTCTGGGTCTCGGCGGGGGTGATGGCGGTGGTGGCGCTGTATCTCCAGTTTCGCCGGCGCGAAGACATCGGTTTCTGGCGCGGATTGCACCGAAGCCTGTTCTCACGCCGTCACTGGCTCAACCGCTCCACCGCCACGGACCTGGGTCTGATGCTGGGCAACAGTACGTTGCGGGTACTGCTGATCGTGCCCCTGTTGGGCAGTCATATGATGGCCACGCTCTGGGTGGCCCGCACCCTCCAGATCCATCTGGGCAACGCCCCCGCGCTGCCGTGGCACTGGCTGGCCATTGCGCTGAGTTATACCCTGGTGTTTTTCCTGGTGGAGGATCTCAGCCGCTTTGCCTTGCACCGGACCATGCACCGGGTGCCCTGGCTCTGGCGCTTTCACCGGGTCCACCACAGCGCCAGGCGACTCACTCCATTGACCTTATTCCGGGTGCACCCGCTGGAAATGACCGCCTATTACCTGCGCGGCCTGGTGGTGTTCGGGGGTGTCAGTGGGGTGTTTGTCTATCTGTTCGGAGGTCAGTTGAGCGGTCTGGACGTGCTGGGCGTGGATGTACTGGGCTTCGCCTTCAACTTCCTGGGCGCCAATCTGCGCCACAGTCATATCTGGTTCACCTTCGGACGACTGGAGCGCTGGCTGATCAGCCCGGCGCAGCACCAATTGCACCACAGCGCGGCGCCGGAACACCGGGATCGTAACTTTGGTACCTGTCTGACGCTCTGGGACAGGCTCTTTGGCAGTCACCTGCCGGCGGGCGAGCGCCCGCGACGGCTGCGCTTTGGGGTTTCGTCCCCGCGTTCAGGGCAGACGCAATAACTGTTTCATTTCCCGTGCATTGTCAGGATGCACCAGGTCCGCCAGGGTGTAGCTGTCGAGCACCCGGAAAAACGCCTCCAGCGCTTCACCCAGTACGACTTTGAGTTGGCAGGCGGGCGTCAGGGCGCACTGGCTGCCGCTGCCAAAGCACTCCACCAGGGTGAGATCCTGCTCGGTGCGGCGCACCAGCTCCCCCAGGTTGATCTCTTCCGGTCGGCCGCGCAGGCGCAGGCCGCCGTTTTTGCCGCGAATGGCGGTGAGGTAGCCCTTGATGTTCAACTCCTGCACCACCTTCATCAGATGATTTCGGGATATATCGTAGCTCTCGGCGATTTCCCGAATCGTCGACAGCTCCTCTCCCTTGAGCGCCACGTACATGAGCACGCGCAGCGAGTAGTCCGTGTAGCGGGTAATGTGCATGACATCTCTCGTTTCAGCCCTGGCGACCGTCGGCGCGGGGGCGGGTTAATACGGGCCAATAAAGTACCACAAACAAGGCAAACGCCAGAATCCAGCCCAGGGCGGCCAGGGTCACTCCGATGCGGTAATCCACCCATTGGTTGGCGGCGGCCAGGCGCAGCAGTGTGGCCGCAATGATGGCCAGAAACATCAGACCGCCAAAACGGGGCAGCTTGATCGGGCGCCCGGTATGGCCCATGGCCACCCGGCTCATGACGCCGATGATCAGCGTACCCATGGCACCGACGCCCAGAGTGTGTTGCCACAGGCTGGTCATTCCGGCCCCGCCGAGCCGGTCAAGGCCGCGCAGTAGCAGGGCCAGCACGATCCAGGCGTAAGCCAGGTGCAGAATCCAGAGCATGGGCTCGCGCCAGGTGCGCCACCCGGCCCACTGGACCAGTCGCAGGCCATTGATGGCGCCGGCGGCCAGGGCCAGAGCGCCGACCAGCCAGGCGGGCGAGGGCAGCAGTTCGGCGATCACCAGCAGAAGCACACTGAGCATCGCCATCTGATCGGTTCTCGCCGAGCGGGTCACCCACTCCGGGTCGCCCCCATTCTGGCGTAGCCAGTTGGCAGTGAAGGCGGGAATGATTCGCCCGGCGATCACCACCATCATCAGGGTAATGATATCAAGCGCCAGCGTCTGGCCAAGCTTGAGCAGACCCGTCTTGCCCGTGAGGAAGCCCAGATGCATCAGGAAGTTGCCCAGGGTCAACAGTCCCAGCACTCCGACCAGAATCAGGTTGCGTTTGTTGCCGTGGCGCAGCAGTACCCTCGCCACGTATATGGCCAGTACCGGCAGAAACGCCAGATCAACCGCCGCCACCAACCAGGTGGGTAGCCAGCCGGCGAACCAGAAGACCAGGCGCCCCGCCAGCCAGAGTGCGATCAATGCCGCCAGCCCTCTCCCCGCCAGTGGCGCCGCTCCGGTCCAGTTGGTCATGGCGGTGAGCACAAAGCCGGCCGTGGCTGCCGCGACAAAGCCGTACACCATCTCGTGACTGTGCCACTGCAAGGGCGACCAACCCAGCGGCAGTGGCCAATTGCCGAACAGGAAACCGACCCAGGCCAGCACCACCAATACCGCGTAGAGGCCCGTCAGCAAAAAGAAGGGCCGAAAGGCGTAGGCGAGCAGGGGAGAGGCAGGAGGAGGTGAGGGTTGCGCCATGGTTACACTCCGTCAGCGTCGGGGCGGGTGGTGACATAGGTACCCACCAGCATAAATAAAACGGCAAGAAAGGCCAGAACCCCGGTGTGGGTATCCAGCACAAACAGCACCAGCCAGCTGGTCGCGAGCATGGCGACGGCCCATTTTTTGGCTCGGGGAGGTATCGCCCGCCGGGTCTGCCAGGCCTCGAGCGTGGGACCCAACTGGGGATGAGTCTGCAGCCACTGGGCCAAGCGCGGGGAGCCTTTGGGGGCCGCCCAGGCGGCCAGCAGTAAAAACGGCGTGGTGGGCACCAGCGGCAGCGCCGCACCCAAAGCGCCGAGACCCAGACAGCTCCAGGCCAGACATAACCAGGGGGTGCGTCGTAAATGAATGAGCTTCATGGGGCGTATCCCGGTTGTCAGGCTGCCAATAAGATGAATTTATAGTACATCTTATGCGCGGCCCCGGCAACCGACGCTGAGGAGGGATGACTGTACTCCTTTGAAGGTAGGGGCGGTATGTCTTTGGGGAGGCTTGGTGGGATTTAACATGAATCTGTTTTACTTCTTATGACGATGAAGATAGGATTGACTTTAAAGATGCACAATATATGAATCTTTAGTGGTGGGTTTGGTACCCGTCGATATCAGAGGCTAAGGCGAACGTCGCCAGTGACTTGGAGAAATGACATGAACGCTCTCGAGCAGACATTGGGTGACCTGGCACGGGTGGTTCCCGGGGCCACGGCGATATTTCATCGGCATCATCTGGATTTTTGCTGTGGTGGTCGACAGACCCTGGCGCAGGCGGCGCAGGAAAAAGGCGTGGATGCCGACGCGATTCTGAGGGAGTTGGATCATTTGCCATCGCCGAGCGACATCGAACTGATTGAGCACATCCTGACACGCTACCACGACGTGCATCGCCAGCAGTTTCCCGAGCTGATTCGTCTGAGTCAGCGCGTTGAGCTGGTGCACGGTGGCCATCCGGCGTGCCCCGCCGGGCTGTCTGATCACCTGGAAGTCATGGCGACTGAACTGGAGGCTCACATGCAGAAAGAAGAGCGTGTGCTGTTTCCCATGATCAGCCGGGGCATGCGCGATGTAGCCTCCGGTCCAGTGGCCATGATGCGTCAGGAACACGATGACCATGGCGCCGCGCTGGCGCGCATTGGCGACCTCACTCAGGGCATCACCTTGCCGTCCGGCGCCTGCAACACCTGGCGCGCGCTCTACACCGGTCTGGAAGCCCTGCAGCAGGACCTGATGGACCATATCCATCTGGAAAACAACATTCTATTCGAGCGTATTGACGGACGTGGAGAAACAGACAATGGGTAAGTACCGTGGCCTCTGGTGGACGCTGATCGGTGTCCTGGCATTGACCTTTGCCCTGTTGGGCTATTTTGGTGTGGAAGTGTACCGCAAGGCGCCGCCGATTCCCGGTCAGGTGATCAGTGAAAGCGGTGAGGAGCTGATGACCGAAGAGAGCATTCTCGACGGCCAGACCGCCTGGCAGTCGGTGGGCGGTATGCAACTGGGCTCCATTTGGGGTCACGGGGCCTATCAGGCCCCGGACTGGACCGCCGACTGGCTGCATCGGGAGCTGCTCGCCTGGTTGGAGCTGGCGGCCCGGGAAGAATACGGCGTGCCCTATGAAGAGCTCAGCGGGCGTGAGCAGAACAACCTTCAATACGATCTGAAAACCGCCTACCGCACCAACGACTATGATCCGCAGACCGATACCCTGCAGGTATCCGATCGGCGGGCCGAGGCCATCGCCCAGACGGCCGACTACTACGATCGTCTGTTTGGCGGCTCGCCCGAGCTGCAGGGCACGCGCGAAAGCTATGCGATGAAGGAAGTGACTCTGCCCAACGACGAGCGGCGCGAGCGCATGACCGAGTTCTTCTTCTGGACCGCCTGGGCCGCCGCCACCGAGCGTTATCCCGGCAAAGCCACCTACACCAACAACTGGCCCCACGAGCCTCTGATCGACAACAAGCCCACGGCGGAAAACGTCATCTGGTCCATCGTCAGTGTCGTGTTGCTGATTGCCGGTGTGGGTGGTCTGGTCTGGGGCTGGGCCTTCCTGCGCAAAGAAGAGGAAGACGAGCCGGTCGCACCCAAAGCCGATCCGATTACAACCTTCAATCTGACACCCTCACAGAAAGCACTGGGCAAGTACCTGTTCGTGGTGGTCGCGCTGTTTGTGGCCCAGGTCTTTCTCGGGGGCTTTGTCGCTCACTACACGGTCGAAGGCCAGGGCTTCTACGGTATTCAGACCTCCGATTGGCTTCCCTATTCGCTGATGCGCACTTGGCACCTGCAGGCGGCCATGTTCTGGATTGCCACCGGTTTTCTGGCAGCGGGCCTGTTTCTGGCCCCGATCATCAACGGTGGCAAGGATCCGAAGTATCAGAAACTCGGTGTCGATGTCCTCTTCTGGGCGCTGATCGCTGTGGTGGTGGGCTCCTTCGCCGGTAACTTCTTTGCCATCAATCAGATCATGCCCGCCCACCTGAGCTTCTGGTTCGGCCATCAGGGGTACGAGTATGTGGACCTGGGCCGCTTCTGGCAGATTCTCAAGTTCCTCGGCATCGTTTTCTGGTTGATCCTGATGATGCGCGGCATTGCCGCTGCCCTGCGCCAGCCCGGCGACAAAAACCTGCTGGCGCTGTTCACCGCCTCGGTGGTGGCCATCGGCCTGTTCTACGGCGCCGGCCTCGCCTACGGCGAGCGTACCAACCTCTCGGTCATGGAGTATTGGCGTTGGTGGGTGGTACATCTGTGGGTGGAGGGGTTCTTTGAGGTCTTCGCCACCGCCGCTCTGGCCTTCATCTTCTGCAGCATGGGGCTGGTCTCGCGTACCGTGGCCACGGCCGCTTCTCTGGCCTCGGCTTCGCTGTTCATGCTCGGCGGCGTGCCCGGCACCTTCCACCATCTGTACTTCTCCGGCACCACCACCCCGGTCATGGCGGTGGGCGCTTCCTTCAGTGCGCTGGAAGTGGTGCCCCTGGTGGTCCTGGGCTACGAGGCCTGGGAAAACTGGCGGCTCAAGTTCAAGGCGCCCTGGATGCAGCAGATAAAGTGGCCCCTGTTGTTCTTCGTGGCGGTGGCCTTCTGGAATATGCTCGGTGCCGGTGTGCTGGGCTTCATGATCAACCCGCCCATCGCGCTCTACTATCTGCAGGGTCTGAACACCACGCCGACCCACGCTCACGCGGCGCTGTTCGGGGTCTACGGTTTCCTGGCACTGGGCTTTACGCTGCTGATTCTGCGCTACATCCGCCCCCAGATGGTCTTCAATGAAAAATTGATGAAAACCGCCTTCTGGTGGCTGAATGCGGGCCTGGTACTGATGCTGTTCACCAGCCTGTTGCCGGTGGGTATCATCCAGTTTGCCGCCAGCGCCTCAGAGGGCCTGTGGTATGCTCGCAGCGAAGAGTTTCTGCAGCAGCCACTGTTGGAAACGCTACGCTGGGTGCGTACCTTTGGTGACGTGATCTTTATTGTCGGCGCTCTCGCGGTGAGCTGGCAGGTGGTCAAGGGCGTATTCTTTCCGGACGCGGCGGAGTGGATCGGCCCGGTTCAGCCGGTGGAGAAGTTTGCGCCGGCCTACGCCGAATCGGATGCGGCCATGGCCGAAGCCCACAGCGGTGAAACCTGCTGCGGACAGTGCGGCGGAGATAAGTAGGCTCTCCTGTTGTGATTGACACAGGGCGGGAGCTTACCCGCCCTGTGTTTACAGACGATGTTTGGAGGAATGAATGGTCAATGCTCAAGAACGGATCGATGCGATTTATGATGTAGTAAAAAGTCGCAACCCCGGGGAAACCGAATTCCATCAGGCGGTATGGGAAGTGATTGAAACCCTGACCCCCGTCCTGGAAAAGTGTCCCTACTACGCCCAGCAGAAAATCATCGAGCGCATCTGCGAGCCCGAACGTCAGATCATTTTCAGGGTGCCCTGGCAGGATGACGATGGCGAGGTTCACATCAACCGGGGCTTCCGGGTCGGGTTCAACAGCGCGCTTGGCCCCTACAAGGGCGGTCTGCGGTTTCACCCCAGCGTATTGCTGGGCACCATCAAATTTCTCGCCTTCGAGCAGACTTTCAAAAATGCCCTGACCGGGCTGCCCATCGGCAGCGGCAAGGGCGGTTCGGATTTTGACCCCAAGGGGAAGTCCGACAACGAAATCATGCGTTTCTGTCAGAGCTTTATGACAGAGCTGTATCGGCACATCGGAGAGATGACCGATGTGCCCGCGGGCGATATCGGTGTAGGGGCGCGCGAAATCGGCTTTCTGTTCGGCCAGTACAAGCGCATCACCAATTGTTACGAGTCCGGCGTCCTGACCGGAAAAAGTCCCAGCTGGGGCGGGGCGCTGGTACGCAAAGAGGCGACCGGTTACGGGCTGGTGTACTTTGCCGAGGAAATGCTCAAAGCCCGCAATGAAACGCTGAAAGACAAAACCTGTGTGGTCTCC
The DNA here is from genome assembly GCF_038419845.1 of Marinimicrobium sp. C2-29. NCBI lineage: Bacteria > Pseudomonadati > Pseudomonadota > Gammaproteobacteria > Cellvibrionales > Cellvibrionaceae > Marinimicrobium > Marinimicrobium sp. C2-29. The sequence continues at coordinate 29,757 of NZ_JBCAQT010000004.1, read as the reverse complement.
GGTTCCGGTAACGTGGCGATTTACGCGATCGAAAAGTTACAGCAACTCGGTGCGAAAGTCGTGGCCTGTTCGGATTCCGGCGGCGTGATCTTTGATGAGCGCGGCATCAATCTGGACACGGTCAAGGAAATAAAAGAAGTCCGACGTGACCGCATCAAAGCGTACACCGATCAGCACGGCGACGCCGATTACCGTGAACAGGGCAACATCTGGGAGATTCCCTGCGATCTCGCCTTCCCCTGTGCGACCCAGAACGAACTGGATGAAAAGGACGCGCAAACACTGGTTGCAAATGGCTGCCAGGCGGTCGCCGAGGGCGCCAATATGCCCTGCACACCGGAGGCCGTCGATTGCTTTTGGGAGAACAATGTTGCCTATGGTCCGGGAAAAGCCGCCAATGCCGGCGGGGTGGCCACCTCCGCACTGGAGATGCAGCAGAACGCCAGTCGCGATGCCTGGAGTTTTGAGTACACCGAAAAGCGCCTGCGCCAGATCATGACCAATATCCATCGGGACTGTTACGAGACGGCCCGGGAGTTCGATCTCGACGGCAACTATGTGGCCGGTGCCAATATCGCCAGCTTCCGCCGTGTCGCCGATGCCATGCTGGCTTTTGGGGTTATCTGACAGCGTTATGCCAAGGCCTTGATCAACGTTGTGCACAGGGCGGCTACTGAATTCTGGCTGCCACTTGTCATTTCAGTGTAACAACCTGGCGAAGAGAAGGTGTCACTATGGTGGATGTTTTTATCAAGCGAGCTCACGACCCGGTTGAGAGCGGGGATGGCGCCAGGGTGCTTGTGGACAAACTCTGGCCGAGGGGCATCAAAAAGGAAGATCTTGCACTCAAGGACTGGTGCAAGGAAGTGGCCCCCAGCGAAACCCTGCGCAAATGGTTCAGTCACGATCCGGATAAGTGGAAGGAGTTTCGGCTCCACTATCTGCAAGAGCTGAAAGACAATAAGTCACGGGCAAGGGAGCTACTTGAGAAAAGTGAACAGGGAAAGCTGACACTCATATTCGGCGCCAAAGACAGAGAGCACAACCACGCCCGCGTTCTGCGCGAGTACCTGAAAAAGATGGACCACTGAAGCTCGGTTCACACATTAATGTAATCGGGGTGGCGCGCCGCCTTTTTCTGCTCGACCGGTCAACTATGATTTGACGCTGTCTTGAGTTTTGCGTCGCATGGCTCGGCGTATATCTTCCAGATGCAGGCCCCGGGTATCGATTCCATTGCGTCCCAACAGCAAGGCCGCCCCGAAAAGCGGTGTCGCAATGACCAGAGCGGACGCCGTTAGCGAGTCCAGCAGACCACTGACCCCCAGCAGAGTGCCACCAATGCCGCCCAACTTCGAGCTGGCGGCGACAATGCCCGCGCCGGTACCGCGCAGGTGAACGGGATAAATTTCTGACGCGTAGGGAATCAGCATTGCAATGATGCCGCTGGCACTGGTCAGCAACAGCGCGGTACAAACCGTTAAAACCGGTAGCGTCAACCAGCCGAAAAGGCTGCAGAGAGCGAAAATCAACAGAGCCGCTGCCGTCAACACGGAAAACAGCGTCAGTGTATGAATGGAGCTCCAGTGGTGGTAGAGCCAGATCACCAGAGCGACACCGGGCAGGGCAAAAAAGGCCGATTGGGCCACCAGGGAGTTGGCATGTTCTGCCAGCCCCAAAGCGTGGAGGTTGGTGGGCAACCAAAGCAGAAATCCGAAATTGACCAGACCCCAGGCGACACCGGCGGTTATCAGACCGAGGGTGATACCCACGTAGGGCGCCTTGAACAGCTCCCCAAAGCCGCCCGGGGCCGACTCCGGCTCTGGTTCCACAACGACCTCACTGTCCTGGTGGGCGTTGCCGCTGAACCGCGCCAATACATGGCGAGCCTCATGGTTCAGGCCTTTGCTGGCGAGGTAGCGGGGTGACTCGGGGATGTAGCGATTGAGAAAGATGACCAGTAAGCCGGTGGGCAACCCCAGTAACCAGAGAATGCGCCAGCTGAACGTGGGTTCAAGTAATGTGGCGGAGCCGGCCGCCACCAGGTAGCCCGCTGCAGTTCCCAGCCCGCCCAGCGCGACCAGTAGCCAGCCGCGGTGTTTGGCCGGGATGGATTCGGCCATCAGCGCAAAGGTAATGGGCAGTAACCCTCCCGCCGACAGACCCATCAGGAAGCACATGATGAGATTCCAGGTGTAGGAGGGCATGGCGCCACAGATGGCCGTACCAATAAACATCAGGGCCGACAATAAAATCGCCGCGCGGCGACCAAAGCGGTCGGCCGCCATGCCCCATAGTACCGATCCCACCGTCGTGCCCGTCAGCGCGACCACCGCGAGTGCGCCCGCCGACTGGCTGGTGAGCTGGTACTCCGAAGCCATGCCCGGCATCACAAAGCCCAGTGTGGCGGGTTTCATAACATCAACTGTAACGGCCACCCAGAGCACGATCACCAGCTTCCAGTGTTCCGCATTGAGCGGCACCCGGTCGGCGATATGGAACTGCAAGTGACTCTCGTGCTGATGTCGAAGCTCCGCCAGCCGGGGCAATACACCGTACCCGGATAGCAGGAGCCCGAGTGGGATCAGCGCCATTCCCACCAGCATGGTGGTGCTCATGGGCATCCCGGCCATGTGATAGCCCATCGGGGCCGCATGCAAAAACATGGGGATTTGGGAGAGCACGCCCAGCGTGATGCCGATACAACCCAGCCAGAAGGCAAGCGGGTGGTAAAAGTTCATACAGACTCCGAAAGGTGAGAGCGACCAATCGACCGATGCGGTAATACCTGAGTGTGACACTCGGGTATTTTTACCGCGAGGATTTAATGGTAGCATAAGCATTAATCAAAACGAGTACTCAGAGAGCATCTTATGCAGCCCAGTTTTCATATTTCCGAACCGGCCCGCGACTACCTGATCGAGCTGCTGAGCAGCCAGGGTGTGGATGCGGCGCGGATTTTTGTTGTCGAGGCGGGAACGCCGCGGGCGGAAACCTGCCTGGCCTATTGCCGCCCCGGTGAGGAGTCTGAAACCGACCTGGAAGTGTACGAGGGCGATCTCAAACTGTATCTGGACAAACGCAGTCTGCCGTATCTGAAAGGCCTGGAAATCGGTCTGCAGGAGCAGGACGGTCAACAACAGATCACCATTCGCGCCCCCAACGCCAAAAAACCCCAGAGCGCCCAGGGGCGCGAGGTGGTGTTTGAGCGCGAAGCCCCGGCCAAGCTGGTGCCCTCCGGCGATGACCTGATGATCCCCAAGGGGGCGGAGGCGGCCATTACCCAGGCGTTGGGCGCCAGCTATACGCTTCTGTATCACGGTAATCTGATCCGTATCGATGGCAAAGATGCCGATGCCATCGGCCTGACATCCAACGGCCTGGAATTCGAGGCGCGTGCCGATGGCCAAATTGATGAAGAGCAGGTGTGGAAGGCGCTCTCGATGGTCTACGACCCGGAGATTCCGGTCAACATTGTCAGCCTGGGGCTGGTGTACAAAATGGCCATCGACCAGGACCGGGGTCATGTGGATGTGGAAATGACGCTGACCGCGCCGGGCTGCGGTATGGGCGATGTGCTGATCGATGACGTCAAACGCCGTCTGGCCGAAGTGCCGAACGTTCAGTCCAGCAACGTCGAATTGGTGTTCGATCCGCCCTGGAATCAGACCATGATGAGCGAAGAGGCGCAGCTGGAAACGGGCATGTTTTTCTGATGTCCCGCCTGGGCGGGTTCGTGCGGTGGTGAACGGTTCTTTTCTGAGCAGCTGCTACACTTCAGGTCGTGCAAAGGTTTTGACAGAGAAATCTGACACCCGATCATGAATTGGAGGAGAGTCGTATGGTTCGCAATCCCCTGAGTGCCGCACTGGCCGCTGTCGCGTTGAGTGTGCCGTCACTGGCGTTGGCCTCGTCATTCCAGCTATTGGAGCAAAGCCCGGCCCAGCTGGGCAAGGCGTTCGCCGGCACCGCTTCCGATATCACCGACGCCTCGACCGTCTATTTCAATCCGGCCGGCATGTCGCGCCTCGAGGGCCGTCAGCTTACGCTCGGCGGGAATGCCGTCTTTACCGAAGCGGACTTCGTCAATGACGGCTCCAGCTACACGGTGAGCGGGAATACGGTGTCAGTGGATGGCGGTGCCACAACCGATGAGACCGGGTTTATCCCTAACGCCTATTGGGTGATGCCGCTCTCAGAGCAGTTTACCCTGGGGCTGGGCGCTGGCGGTCCCTTCGGCTTGTCCAGTGATTTTGGCACCACCTGGCCCGGCCGTTACGAGGCTACCTTCAGCGAGCTGGAGGTGATGAACTTCAATGCGACCACCGCCTGGGCGCCGAACGATCAGATCGCGTTCGGCCTGGGCGTCAGTTACCAGCGCATTGATGTGCAGCTGGAGAGCCAGTTTGACTCCACCCTGGGCCTCAACCCCGACCCGGCGACGGACAGTGGTGCCAGGATTGAAGGCGACGATGATGATTTTGTCTTTGATGCCAGCGTCCTGTGGACACCGGCGCCCGGCACCCATATCGGTCTGTTGTGGCGCCAGGGAGGCGACTTTGCCCTCAGCGGATCGGCAAGCTTTGATTACAATGCCGCCTGTGCGCCGGAGGCGGGCCTTCCCACCGGGGCACCACCGGCCCCCACTACAGGGACGCTCTGTGCGGGCGCTCTGTCGGCTCGCGAGGGGAGTGTGGAAGCCGGCGCGGAGATGCCCGACACCCTCACCCTGAGTGGCTCGCAGCAACTCGGTGATCAGTGGACACTGCATGCGGATGTCTCCCAGACGCGCTGGAGCAGCATCCAGACCATTGCGGTGGACAATGTCGACTCCGGTGAAAATGTGACCGAACTGGACCTGCGTTATGACGACACCCTGCGCTTGGCGCTCGGCGCCAGCTTTGCCTGGTCGGACGCGATGACCTGGCGTTTTGGTGTTGCCAAAGATGAAGCGCCCCAGACCGACCCGGAATACGCCAGCCCGCGCATCCCGGACGAGGACCGCACCTGGTTGGCGTTTGGTGCCAACTTTCTGTTGTCCGATGCCGTCTCGTTGGATGTGAGTTACGCCCACCTGATGGTGGATGATGCCGAACTCGATCGTCAGGAGCCCACGGCAACGGGAGGCAGCTACAATCTTCAGGGAAAATTCGACAGCACCGTGAACATCATCGGCGCGCAGGTGAATTGGCGCTTCTGAGGCTCGCTCCTTTGGCGGTCCGTTAAAGCCTGGGCCGCCAAAGGGGAAACTATTAAGGGCCGGTTCTCGCGTTTCGTCGTGTTGGCATCTTTCGACGGCTTCAGTATTATTCTATCAAAGCGATAATAATCACACTGACAGGAACCCCGTCCATGCAGACCAAATTTCTTCTCGACGAAGACCAGATGCCCAAAGCCTGGTACAACATCCAGGCGGACTTCCCCCGTCCCATGCCACCCGTGCTTCATCCTCAAACTCATCAGCCGGTAGGGCCGGCGGACCTGGAACCGCTGTTCCCTATGGCTTTGATCGAGCAGGAGGTGAGTACCGAGCGCGAGGTGGAGATCCCAGAGCCGGTGCGCGATGTCTACCGCCAATGGCGCCCGGCACCGCTGTATCGTGCGCATCGGCTGGAAAAAGCCCTGGGCACACCGGCGAAGATCTTCTACAAATACGAAGGGGTCAGTCCGGCCGGTAGCCACAAGCCCAATACCGCCATTGCCCAAGCGTTCTACAACCAGCAGGCCGGCACCAAGCGCCTGACCACCGAAACCGGAGCCGGCCAGTGGGGCACCTCCCTGTCCTATGCCGGTGCGCTTTTCGGTCTGGATATCAACGTGTTTCAGGTACGGGTCTCCTACGACCAGAAGCCCTACCGCCGGGCAGTGATGGAAACTTACGGGGCCCATTGTCTGCCGTCACCCTCGGATCAGACCGAGTTTGGCCGCAAGGTATTGGCCGAGAACCCGGAGCACACCGGTAGCCTGGGAATTGCCATCTCCGAGGCGGTGGAGCTGGCCGTGCAGGATCCAGATACCAAATACGCTCTGGGCTCCGTGCTCAACCATGTATTGCTGCACCAGAGCATTATCGGCCTGGAAGCCATGCAGCAGATGGAAATGGCGGACAGCTGGCCGGATGTGATTGTGGGCTGCACCGGCGGTGGCTCCAATTTTGCCGGTATCGCGTTCCCGTTCATGGGGCATGCCCTGCGCGGTGGTGAGCGCTCGCGTATTGTGGCGGTGGAGCCCTCGGCCTGTCCCACGCTCACGCGCGGCAAATATGCCTACGACTACGGTGATACCGCCCAGATGACGCCACTGACCAAGATGCACACTCTGGGCTCGGGTTTTACCCCGCCGGGTTTTCACGCCGGCGGGCTGCGTTATCACGGTATGGCGCCATTGGTCTCCCATGCCAGGGAGCTGGATCTGTTTGATGCGGTGTCCTACACCCAGCGCCAGTGCTTTGAAGCCGGCGTATTCTTCGCCCGTCACGAAGGCATAGTTCCGGCCCCCGAGGCCAATCACGCGGTCAAGGGGGCGATCGACGAAGCCTTGCGCTGCAAGGAAGAGGGCAAGTCCGAGACCATACTGTTCAATCTCTGTGGGCACGGTCACTTCGACATGGCGGCCTATACGGCCTATTTCTCTGGCGAGTTGAGTGACCACGAATACAGCGAAGAGGAAATGGCAATGGCTCTGTCCGGTTTGCCTTCGGTGTAACGACCTGAAACGCTCCGCTCGCCTCCAGCGCTAAAGCGCTGGGCGCGAGCTTCTTTAAGACTGCTCCCGCCTGAATGTTACCGCCGGATAGTTCAGAGGTCAGATTCTGTCATCACCACTTCGCCCTTGCGCCACAGGCGCCACTCCCCGGGCTGATAGATATCCCAGGTCTCATCGCTGGTGAGTGGTTCGGTGACGATCACGCTGACAACATCGTCGGGCGTGGTTTCCGATTCGAAGTCCACCACCATATCCGCGTCTTTCAGCCGGGCGGGGCCGAACGGGGCTCGGCGGGTAATACAGGCCATCTTGGTGGAGCAGTAAGTGAACAGCCAGTCGCCGTTGCTCAGCAGCAGGTTGAACACACCTTCGCGGGCGTAGGTCCTGGACAGCTCAACCAACTGGCGAACCAACTCTTCAGTGGGGGCGTCCCGGTCACAGTGCTGACGAAGATGGTTGAGAATATCGCAGAACAGCGCTTCGCTGTCGGTCGTACCGACCGGTTCGTAGAATCCGGGGTCGGGCGAAAAGCCCGACAGCTGGCCGTTGTGGGCAAACACCCAGTACCGGCCCCAGAGCTCCCGGGTGAACGGATGGGTATTGGCCAGGCAGATTCTCCCCACATTGGCCTGGCGTATATGGCAGATGGCCACTTCGCTTTTGATCGGATGGGTCTGCACCACCTCGGCGATGCGGGAGGAGGCGCTGGCGCCCACATCGTGAAAGCAGCGCACGCCTTTGCCTTCGTAAAAGGCCACACCCCAACCGTCTTTATGGGGACCGGTTTCACCACCGCGACGGGTCAGCCCGGTGAAGCTGAAACACAGGTCGGTGGGGGTATTGGCACTCATGGCCAGAAGTTCGCACATGATCGGCAGGCTCTCAGGTTCCGGACTTGACCGAACATTATACGCTCAGGGATGGGCGCACAAGGAGACAGAAAACCGGCGGCGGGCGCCGCCGGCGTGTTCGCGAGCGGGTTACTGGGGCTGCTTGGCCACCCGCAGATAGGGCTTGAGGGTTTTGAAGCCTTCCGGGAATTTTTTCTTCGCATCCTCATCGCTGACCGACGGCGGAATGATGATATCTTCGCCGTTTTTCCAGTTCACCGGCGTTGCCACCGTGTGTTTGGCGGTCAGTTGAATGGACTCCAACAGACGCAGAATCTCATCAAAGTTGCGCCCGCTGGTCATGGGGTAGATCAGTTGCGCCTTGATCTTCTTGTCCGGGCCGATGATGAAGACCGCGCGTACAGTGGCGTTGTCAGCCGGAGTACGGCCCTCGGCACTGTCGCCTTCGTCTTCGGGCAGCATGTCGTACAGCTTGGAAACCTTCAGGTCGGTATCGCCGATCATCGGATAGTTCGGCGCCGTTCCCTGAGTCTCCTCAATATCCTTGCTCCACTCGGAGTGGTTCTCCACCGGGTCGACCGACAGACCAATGATTTTGGTGTTGCGCTTGTCGAAGTCCGGCTTCAGCTTGGCCATGTAGCCCAACTCAGTGGTGCATACAGGAGTAAAGTCTTTGGGGTGTGAGAACAGAATTGCCCAAGAGTCACCAATCCAGTCATGAAAATTGATCTGGCCTTCGGTGGTCTGCGCGGTAAAGTCCGGTGCGGTACTGCCGATTCGCAGGGCCATAAGCTTTCCTCCTTAGCGGATTTGCTGATTGAAGCCTAGAGATGCGGGCGGTGTTGATCATTTGCAACCCTCTGCCCGTGAATTAAGGATATCCTATCGGAATGATCGCGTGCTGTTAAATCACGAATTTGCATAACCTATAGCGAGAATGCATATACAAGGGGAATGGCCACTCGGGCCACTAAGAAAAGTCCAGCCACAAGTGTTGATACCCACTGGCGGGGTAATAGGCATTGACCGGACTCCTGCCGGGGCTGAGCGAAAACCCGCCGGTAGCGGCTAGTAATTCCTCGAGAAACACTCCCAGCTCCAGCCTTGCCAGGGGCGCTCCGGGGCAGACATGCAGCCCGGCTCCGTACAGCAGGTTCTGATGCTGATCTCTCCCCCAGCGGAAATCATCGGGCTTGGGGAATACCGCTTCATCCCGGTTGGCCGACACCCAGTTGACGGTAACCCGGTCGTCGGTAGCAATGGCGCGGCCACCCAGGGTGACCGGCCGGGTGGCCCGGCGACGGTTGGTGATCAGCGGCCCGTGAATGCGAAGTATCTCATCCACCGCTTCGGTAATAGTTTGAGGTGCCCGGCGCAAGGTCTCCTGGAGCTCCGGGTGCTCCGCCAGGTACTTCAACAGCAACCCGATTGAGGCGGCGATGGTGCCGATTTCGCCCACCGTCCAGTTTCTGAGAATGCTGACGATATCGGCCTCGGGGATGGGCTCATCGTTGATGCGGCTGGTCATGATCTCGGTGGTGATGTCGTCCGGTGCCCAGGCGCCTTGTTTGCGGCGGCTTTCCAGCAGTTCGTGAATATAGCGACTGAAGCGCTGGGCGATTTCGTTCATGGCCTCGCGATCACCGGCCAGGGTAGCCTCGTGGTTCTCATGGGACCACCGGCGAAGCGGTTCCTGCAGGTTTCTGGGCCATCCGAGAAAAGCACACTGGATTTGCAGCGCAAAATTCTCGGCCAGCGCCGGAACAGTGTCGACGCACTGACGGTTGAGTACGCCGCTGATCAGGTCGGCGGAGATGTCCCGGCACAAGGGTTCGAATGCGGCCATGCGAGCCTGTGAAAAAAAAGGCTCAATCAACGCTCTGTAAGGACTGTGCTCGGGCTTGTCCAGGCCGTTGGGCACCGACCGGTGTCTGGATACTTGATTGCTGAAGGTAGCATCATCCTCAACGACCCGAAGTATATCCTCGTGCCGGAATACGGACCAGCCCATATAATCGCTGTGGGCGACCGGGCACCTGCTTCGCATTCGGTCGAACGTGGTGAGGGGGTGGTCCAACACTTCATCGGACCTGGGGTTCCAGTCATACCGTTCTTCAACATCGATCATAGCATTTCTCCCAGTAAAGGTACGCACACCCACGACTCCGTTGGTTGCCGGAGCGTTTCTGGGGGTGTTCTGACGTTGTTATTGCGTGCTCGTGGTTTGCGGCTAAAGCAGGAAGGGTCAAATCGGCAGCTGAGCGGCCATACTACAACGTCCGGTTTGAGTTTTTCCATGGGTTTACCCCTCAATAGTCTCCCGGCTGCACCGGTGGAGGTAGGGGCCGTGCAGCATCCACGGCTCCAGATAAAAATGGGTATGAGCCTATACCCACAGGAGTAGCTACTTTGTGGGAATGTCCTGGCGCAATTATTTCTGTTTATATGAAGCTGTGGGTGAGATTGTAACAACCGTGCCTCGCCCCGTAACAGACTGAGGTGCGTATGAACCATTGTGCCAGAACTTATGCCTATCCCGATGGTAAGCCATGGAGTAGCGCTGTAATTCACGCCGATGCTGAGTCCCTTCTAAGCAGGCCCGAAGATGTGTTCATCTTCGGGCTTTTTTTTGGCCGCTCGAAAGCGGTGGAGCCGTGGCTTATCCACGCCTTTCTTTGCCTTTCTCGCTATTTTGACAAGAGGTGTTTTATGAACCGTGAACCCCCAGGGCCTTTCTTTCGTTCTGCTTCCAGGCTGCTTCGGCAATTGCTGCTCGGCGGCATCGGCGCGATGTTGGCGGTGACCGCCTGGGCCGCTGACCCCACTAATGGCAAAGCCGTTTACCAGCAGAACTGTCAGGCGTGTCACCAGCCCGGCGGGGCGGGTATCAAGGGCGCTTTTCCCCCACTGGCAGACAACCCCAACATCGCCGGCAATCCCGAGTATCTGGCCGAGGTGATCATCAAAGGCGTGTCCGGGCCGCTGGAGGTGAACGGTGATCACTACAGCGGCCATATGCCAGCCATGGCCCATATCGACAACCAGAAGATAGTGGATCTGGTGGCCTACATTCTGTCGGATCTGAATGGTGAAGACGGGCCGATCTCAGAAGCCTCCGTTCAGGCCCTGCGCTAGCGAATTGAAATTGATGGTCCCGTTTAGAAACGGATCCTTTTGGTAAATGTGGTTCCTCTGGAAAAGAGAGTAAAGCGATGAAAACAGTCATGAAATCAGTAGTGTTGGGCGCGGGTGTGGCTTCGGCCTTGTGGTTGGCCGGTTGTTCGCAGCAAACCGTCGTGGATGACGCCGGGGAGTTTTCGGTGGATGGCAAGCTCTATGGCATGCCGACCGCTGAAGTGTACCGGGAAGACTATCAGGGCGATGCGGTTGTGGGCGAGTATATGACCGCCTCCCCCCATTTGGCCAAGCTGGATTACAAAGGAAACCGCACCCACGAGGTGCGTCTGGATACCTTTTCCCAGAAAGTGGAGGTGGCTCCTGGCGTAAGCTATAACGCCTGGACTTTTGGTGGCACGGTGCCGGGGCCAGTGCTCCATGTACGAGAAGGCGACCGGGTGATCTTTACCATGAAAAACCGCTCGGACGAACCGGTCGTGATCACCGAACCCGGCAAGGGGCCGGCGCCTTTCTACCATCAGTTGGCGGCCAACCCCTACCAGAAGCCCGAGCCGGCGATCTCGCCCATGCCGCACTCCATGGACTTTCACAGCGGCACCGTGGCCGCCGATGACAAGTGGCGCAGTATCGCTCCGGGAGAGACCATCCGGTTTGAGTGGGTTGCGAACTATCCCGGCGTTTATATGTATCACTGCGGTACCTCCAGTGTGCTGATGCACACCGCCATGGGGCAGTATGGCGCCGTGGTGGTGTCTCCCAAAGAGGGTTATCCCACCGAGGCCGATCACGAGTATGTGATTACCCAGTCGGAGTTCTATCTGCAGAAGGCGGGTGATTCCCATATTTACGATCACCAGGCGGCCATGGCCAACAATCCGAGTCATGTCACTTTTAACGGCCACGTCTCCGCACTGATGGACCAACCTCTGCGGGCGAACAAAGGCGATCGCGTACGCCTCTACGTGCTGAATGCCGGCCCCAATGGCACCTCCAGCTTTCACGTCATCGGCGCGATTTTTGACCGCGTGTGGTACGAGGGCAACCTGGAGAACGAGTGGCGGGGTATGCAGACCGTTCTTTTGGGTGCCAGTAACGGCGCGGTGGTGGAATTCATTGTGCCCGAGGAAGGTGTCTACAAACTGGTCGATCACGAATTTCACGACGCCGAACGCGGTGCGGCCGGTGCCTTGATTGCCGGCCCGCGCGAAGCCAAGTGAGCCTGGCCATCCACTCGCAACACTAAATTCGACGAGGTCTTACCATGAACGGATCAGCGGGCGTCAAACTCAGAATCGCGCTGGTGGGTCTGCTCATGGTCGGGAGCGCCTGGGTGGGTGCGGAAGGCCCCGTCGAGGTCCCTGCCGGCACTTTCGTCCACCCTGTATTGCTGGATCGGGAAGTTCAAACCGAGTGGGTCGATGCCTTTCGCGTTGACCCGCATCCGGTCAACCGGGCCGCTTATGCCGAGTTTGTCGAGCGGTACCCGCAATGGCGGCGCTCGGCGGTGGCCGATCTCTTTCACGATGGACATTACCTGCGCCAATGGCATTCTGACCTGACGCCCAACGGCGAAGGTGACGAACCCGTCGTGCAGGTACCCTGGTTCGCGGCGCGCGCCTATTGCGAGGCCCGGGGCGGTGCGCTACCGACGCTGGTTCAGTGGGAGTATCTGGTTCACTTGCTGCGCACTAACAGCAATATGAGTGATCAGGCCTATGCCAATGCGGTGTTTGCCTGGTACGGCGAACAGCGCTCCGTGCATTATGAAGATCCCGTGCATGGTTTGACCGGTTTTATCGGCCCGGTCAACGAGTGGCTGGAGGATTACCAGCTGCTGCTGAGCAATGGCGAGAAAATCGATCTGGGGGGCGGCTCCTGTGGGGATACCGGCCGACTGATGGCCCGGTATGACAGCGCCCATTACGCCACCCTTTTACGTTACCAATCGCGCAGCAACTACACCCCGGAGACCACCGCCAGTAATCAGGGGTTTCGCTGCGCTTACCCGATAGAAGGCAATAATCCATGAACAAATGTCGATTCAGTACCCTGTTGGCACTCTGGGCTCTGAGTGCCTGGAGCATGGCGGCCGACCACCCTCAGGGTGATCATCATGGCCATCATCACACGCAAACGCCCCTGCCCATGGCCAGTGGAGTGTCGGGTGAGTCGCTGCACCAGCTCGATATTCAGTGGCAGACCCATCGGGGCGAGGCGTTGACCTTGGGAGATCTCGCGGGCCGGAATGTGATCGTCACCATGATTTATGCCAGCTGCAATACCGCCTGCCCGGTACTGGTTCAGGATGTGCGCCGAGTGTATCAGGCGCTCGACGCCGAGCGGCGGGAGAGAACCGATTTGTTGGTGGTCAGTTTTGACAGCGAGCGGGACACTCCCGAGCGATTGCAGCGGTATGCCGAGGGTGTCGGCGCTGTTGGGCCCGAGTGGCATTTCGCCACCGCTTCCGCCTCGGATGTGCGTACGCTCGCCGCTCTGCTTGGGGTGCGCTACCGGAAAAATCCGCAGGGCGGCTATGACCACAGCAACCTGGTGGCGGTGCTCAGCCCCGAGGGTGAGTTGGTGCATCGCCTGGAAGGGTTGAACCAGCCCGCCGCAGGTGCGCTCGGCCACTTCCGATAAAGCGGGGGCATTTATCGGTTTTTCCCTGCCTGGTGTACACTGGGCACCACAATGATAATGAACCGTCGGGCACGGCTCCCGGTGGCTCACTGGGTGGTGCAAGGGTAGGGGAATCATGATGGTAATACTGACTCGATTACGCTCGGCGGTGCCGAGCGCGAAGGGCCTGAAGGCGCCGCGAATCAAGGCCTCGCTGGCAGGCTTCCAAATCGGGTGCCTCGTGCTCGCGATGGCGGCCGCTCCGTCCCTCGCCCAGGAGAGCTCTCCCCGCGAAGGCAAGTCCCGTCAGGAGGTGGTTGAACTGACCCAGCGTTATTGCGGGGGCTGCCACCACCTGCCTTCCCCTTCACTACTGCCCCGGCACAGTTGGCCTAGAGTCATCGACTCCATGGTGGAGCTGGCGAAGAATCGCACCGGGCAGGATGTGATTCCGGCCGAAGCCGTTCCGCATATCAAGGCACTGTACTATGGCTCCAGTCCCGAAGAACTGGCGAGCCTGCCCTACATCGACCAGCCCCACCCGAGCCTCGAGTGGAACGCCGCAACGATCGGCCCCGGATCCAGCATCCCGCAGATTCTCGATATTCAGCGAGTGGAGCTCGTCGATAGCGAGTACGACCTGAATTTCCTGGTAAGCGATGGTGAGCGCGGCGAGTTGCGACTGTTGCAGACAGAGGGTGGCGAGTCACCGGCCTGGAAGGAAAAGGTTCTGGCTGAGATCGCGCTGCCCATCAAGGCGCGGGTGGTGGATTTCAATGGTAACGGTCGCGAGGATATTCTCGTCGCGGACCTGGGGGACATTGCCCCCAGTGGTGTGCTGGCGGGAAAACTCTTCCTGCTGGAGCAGAACGCCGAGGGCGATTATGAGAAAAAGCTGCTGATGCATCAACTGGGCCGTGTGACCGATATCCAGGCACTGGACCTCGATGACGACGGCGACCTGGATCTGGCGGTGGCCGTCTTTGGTGGCGGCGACGTGGGTGAGGTATTCTGGTTGGAAAATCAGGGAAGCGGAGATTACCAGAAGCGGCCACTGCTCGGCTTGAGTGGTGCTCTGAACCTGACCCCGGTGGACCTGAACGGGGACGGAAAAATGGACCTGGTCACCCTCGTGGCCCAGGAGCACGAAACCCTCATTGCCTTCATCAATCAGGGCAAAGGGGCGTTTGAACGGGTGGATATTCTGGACGCGGGCCACCCCATGTTCGGGGCCACCAGCATGATCGTGGAAGATCTGAATCGTGATGGGCGACCCGATATCATCTTCACCAACGGCGACGCCTTCGATACCCAGACCGACCCCAAACCCTACCACGGTGTTCAGTGGCTGGAGAACAAGGGCAATATGGAGTTTGCCGCTCACGATATCGGCCGGTTTTACGGCGCCGCCAATGTCGCGGTCGGGGATATGGATGGCGATGGCGATCCGGATCTTGTGGTCAGCAGCTGGACCAATTACTGGGATGACGAACGGCGCCAGTCACTGGTCTGGTTTGAGAACACCGGCGACCTGCAGTTTCGCCCCCGCCCGATCAGCGATCAGTATCGCGGCGTTGTGCCGCTGGAGTTGGTGGATGTCACCGGCAACGGTCGCCTGGATATCGTGACCGGCGCCTTTCGCATGGATATTCTCAAGGAGTTTATGAGCGTCAAAGACGGTGTGCCGTCGGTGGATACGGGCAAAATGAAAGCCGACCAGCGTGGCGAGAGTGACCGCCTGCTGCTGTTTATCAACAATCAAGACTCATGACCTGACAGCCCATGCAACAGCCGATTGTCGATTACCACAGGGACGAAGAAGATCATTGGGTGGCCGAACTCGAATGTGGTCACAACCAGCATGTGCGCCACAAGCCGCCCTGGGTCGAGCGCCCCTGGGTGACCACCGAAATGGGGCGTACGGCCATGCTGGGCGAGCGGCTGAACTGCAAAAAGTGCGATCGTGACGAGCCGCGGGATAATCCCGTCCGGTAGAAGTAGTGGTCTTTGGGTGATGAACGAGTGGGGTTGCAATTCATAAAGATGCATTTATAATATATCTTAAATGCACCGTTTCTGCCTGGAGGTAACCCATGCAACCGGAGAAACTGCTTCAACTGGCCCATTTCGGCATGCTGGCCAGCGTCGTGCTCACCCTTGGCGCGGTGGCCCTGGGCTACTGGTTCTACCAGGGGCTAAGCCTGACGCTGCAGATCGCCGCTCACTTCAGTCTGATTCCCTTCGCCACTGTGCTCAAAATCAGCTACATCACCCGCCTGGTGGCGCTCAAGCAATTGGGGCGCCCGGTAAACTAGCGGCTCAGGTGGCACCACCAGGCGCTAATCTCAGCTGCGGGCAATCAGCGGTTCGTGGAAATCGTTCGGGCCCGTGTTGGCGCTCAGGATGCCGGATTGATACAGGAAGTCGCCAAAGCCCTTAGCGGATTCTCGCTCCCGCGCGTAGCGCTCGAACAGCGGTTTGAGCTCGGCGAGAATCTGCGGCTCATCGATGTTTTCCCGGTACAGCCGGTTCAATCGGTTGCCTCCGGTATCGGCGCCCAGATACAAGTTGTATTTGCCGGGACCTTTACCGGTCAGGGCGATCTCCCCCAGATAGGGTCGGGCGCAACCATTGGGGCAACCAGTGACGCGCAGCTGGATGGCCTCCTGTCCGATACCCACCTCTTCCATCAGCGTATGAATTTTCCCCGTCAGCTCCGGCAGGTAGCGTTCCGATTCGGCCATGGCCAGCCCGCAGGTGGGAAAGGCCACACAGGACATGGCGTTGCGCGCGAGCGGTGTGCTTCGGCTGCCATCGTCCAGCCCGTAGTGATCCACCAGTTTCTGGATGGCCGAGCGCTCCTTTTTGTTGACCCGGGCAATGATCAGATTCTGGTTGCAGGTAATCCGGAACTCGCCCGAGTGAATCTTGGCGATGGTACGCAGCGCCGTGCGCAGCTTCAGCTGTTCGAAGTCCCGGATGCGGCCGCTGGGAATGCACAGGGTGAGATGATGGAACCCTTCGTCATCCTCCGTCCAGCCAAAGCGGTCGCCGCTGTCGGTTAGCGTATAGTCGCGCACCGCTTCCAGCGGTTGGCCGTGGACCTCGGCAAATTGCTCCCTGAACCAGTCCAGCCCGTAGTCGTCCAGGGTGTACTTGAAGCGCGCGTGGGCCCGGTTGGTCCGACAGCCGTGATCGCGCTGGATGGCGACGATGGCCTCGCAGGCGTCCACCACTCGATCGGCGGGCACAAAGCCCACCGGAGTGGCCAGGCGCGGATAAGTGTCCCGGTCGCCGTAGGTCATACCCAGACCGCCGCCCACGGCGATGTTGTAGCCGGCGATCTCGCCCTTCTCCTCGATGGCGATCAGGCCAATGTCATTGGCCAGCACATCGCAATCGTTGTGGGGCGGCAGGGCAATGGCCACCTTGAATTTGCGGGGCAGATAAAGGTAGCTGTAGAAAGGCTCCTCTTCCTCGTCGGTCTGTTTTTCCGGCTGATTCAACCAGACCTCCTCGTAGGCCGCTGAGCGCCACTTCAAACGTTCGCTGATCTGAACGGCGGTCTCATACACCGTCTGATGACTGGCGGAGAGGTGTGGATTGACGTTGGTCACCACGTTGCGATTGACATCGCCGCAGGCGCCGCGACTGTCCAGCCCCAGCCCGTCCAGATGCTGAATCAGGGGCGCCAGGTTTTCCTTGAACACCCGGTGAAACTGAAAGGTCTGTCGGGTGGTCAGGCGCAGACTGCCATCGGCGAAGTGCTCGGCCACCTCGTCGAGTCCCAGCCATTGATTGGGTGTCAGCATGCCGCCGGGCAAACGCAGCCGCAGCATGAACTGAAAATGCGGCTCGAGCTTCTGTTGGCGTCGCTCCTCGCGCAGGTCCCGGTCATCCTGTTGGTAGAGACCGTGGAACTTGCTCAGGTGTGTGTCGTCTTCGCGCAGCGCACCCGTGGCCTTATCGGCCAGCGACTCGCGCAGACTGCCCCGCAGGTAACGACTCTCGCGTTTGATCTGTTCGGCTTCTGGTAGTGAATCACTCATCAGTACACGTCCCGTTGGTAGCGTTTGTCCCGCGTCATATCGCGCAGGTATTGCTCGGCGTTTTCGCGGCTTTTGCGGCCGTGGGTGCTGGCCACGTCAATCAGCGCCTCGTGCACATCGGGGGCCATGGCGTTGGCATCACCGCACACGTAAATGTGCGCGCCGTCTTCCAGCCAGCGCCAGAGTTCGGCGCCGGCTTCGCGCAGCCGGTGTTGTACATAGACTTTCTCCGGCCCGTCGCGGGAGAAGGCCACATCCAGTCGGCTGAGCAGCCCCTGTTTGCGCCATTGCAGCCACTCGCGCTGGTAGAGAAAGTCGGTGCGAAAATTCCGGTCGCCGAAGAACAGCCAGTTCTTGCCCGCCTGTTCGAGTGCTTCGCGCTCCTGCATGAAGGCCCGGAAGGGCGCGATGCCCGTGCCGGGGCCGATCATGATGATCGGTGTGTCGCCGTCCTGGGGCAGGCGAAAATTTTTGTTGGGGTCAATGAACACCGGAGCAGTCTCGTCCAGTGCGAGCCGGTCGGCCAGCCAGGTGGAGCCCACGCCTTCGCGCTCTCTGCCGCGCTGCTCGTAGCGCACGGCGGCCACGGTCAGGTGTACCTCATCGTCCACCGCGGCCTGGCTGGAGGCGATGGAGTAGAGCCGTGGAGGCAACCGGCGCAGCTGGTCCACCAGCGCCTGCGCGTCCAGCCCGTCGACCGGGTAGGCCTGCAAAAGATCCAGCAGGTCGCGTCCGTGCAGCCACTGAATCAGTTCGCGCTTGTTATCGACCAGCGTGTTGAGCTCGGACGACTCGCTCAGTTTGGCCCAGTGTTGCACTGTCGGTGGCGTCAGCCGGGTCAGCTCCAGGTGATGCTGCAGCGCCTGGTCGAGACGAACGGACTCGTCTTTCAGTGTGACCGTTTCCTCGCCTCCAAATCCCGTGTGTTCCAGTACCCGCCCAACCAGCGCCGGGTCGTTCTGCACATAAACGCCCAGTGAGTCACCCGGGGTGTAGTTCAGCCCGGACTCTTCCAGTGAGAGTTCGATATGGTGTACGGCTTTACTGGAGCCCCGACCGTTGAGTGTCACCCGGTCCAGCATCGGTGCCGTGAAGGGGTGTTTTCGATCGTAGCGGCTCTCTTGTCCCTGCGTGACCGAAGCGACGGTGATCGGGGCGTGCTCGGCTCCGGCCGTCGGCTGCTCGGCGCTGAGCTTGTCCAGCAGCGAGGCGATCCATTGATCCGCGGCTTCATCGAAATCCTCGTCGCAGTCCACCCGCTCGATCAGGCGCTCGCCTCCCAGCTCGGCCAGGCGCGTGTCGAAGTCGATGCCGGTCTGGCAGAAGTATTCGTAGCTCGAGTCCCCCAGCGCCAGCACGGCGTACTTGAGCTGGCCCAGCTTGGGGGCTTTGCGCCCGTGCAGATATTCGTGCAGCCCCAGCGCATTGTCCGGCGGATCGCCCTCGCCGTGGGTCGAGGTGATGATCGCCAGGCGCTGCTCTTTCTTCAGACGACGGGTGGGGAAGTTGTCCATGTCGAAGCATTCCACCTCCAGCCCCTTGGCGCGCGCCTGCTCGGTGAGCCGCTCGGCCAGGGTCTCGGCGTTGCCGGTCTGGGAGCCGAACAGGACCGTCAGCCCGGCACCCTGCGGCTGCGAGACCGACGGCGCTTCGCCCCCGGACTGCAGGGCGGCCCGGTAACCGGCCAGATAGCCCTGGACCCAGTCCAGTTGCTGTCCATTGAGCTCTCGCACCAGAGCGTCGACCTGCTGGCGCTGGGCGTCGCTCAGGGGTGAAGGAGGCAAAGATGCGGTCATCAAATTCGGGTTCCCTGTTGGTCGGTGAACGGTGTTACTTACATGGTGTTACTTACATGGTGTTACTGACATAGGTCACGCTAGCAAAAACTCAAGCAATAGTTGTCGCTCTTTTTAGACGGATGTTGTCTAAGCAAAGAACGTGACGCTATGGCTTTATCAGCCGTGTCGGCTGGATAGGGCGGTGCTACCCTCGTCTGAAAGCGCGATTACCGCGAATTTCTGTGCACCAAAGATGTTCGTTATTCTGCTTTAGTTGAATACGCGCACCAAGTTGGCGCGTCATTATTTCGGTCCAGTGCGCGACAATGGGGCGAATACTGGCCTGGAGCGCCTCTGCGGTAGTGGCACTGGATTTGCAAACTCTGACCCTGACAAGCCCGGGAGCGGGCGTTTACCCAGTAACCGGAGAAACCCTTATGACCCTCTCATCACTGGCGGGCCTGCAGGCGCGCGACATCATGCACGGCGATCTGCTGACCGCTTATGAAGGCTGGACCATTCATCGGCTGGCGGAGTTCTTCATTCACCGGCAGATTTCCGCCGCGCCGGTGATCGCCTCGGATCACGAACTAGTGGGCGTTGTCAGCGTCAGTGACATCGTGCGGTTCAACACCATGGATGAAGAGCAGCGCGGTGATGCGCTGCGCAATCTCTACCGTGACAGTTGCGGGCAGGAGATTAACGAGACGGACCTGCGAGCCTGGGTAAAAACCGCCGATCGCAACTGTACCGTGCACCAGATCATGGTGCCCGAAGTCATTACGGTGGAGGAGGGTGCCGAGCTGAAGGCAGTCGTGGCGACACTGGTCGGACACCATATCCATCGGGTGTTCGTTACCGAGAATAACAAAATCACGGGTGTCATCACCGCCATGGACGCTCTGCAGGCCCTTCACGAGCGGTTGGAGTACGCCTGAGCCTGCGCGAATCGATCAGCCGTGACTGAGCTGAAGCGGCACGCCCTGGCGATCGAAGACCAGAAACTGATTGACCATGCCACTGCGGATGGCGTGAATCACTCTCTCAATGCCATCATCTACCGCCTTGGGTGTTGGCAGTTTCCCCTGGCTGCCGGGTAGCGCCGCCACAAACACCGCGTCCCAGTCTTCACCCAACTGCGCTGCCTCCTGCTCGAAAGCCGCGAAACCTGACAACTCAGATGGCTGCTTGTCGATACCCGCCAGGGGCGCCAGGTGGCCACCGCCTCCCCTCTCAAAAACTTCCGCCTGTTCGTCGGTATGCCCCTGGGGCAGCTCGCGTCTGGTCAATACCAAGAGCAGTTTCTGCGGTTCACTCTGTTGGTTGGCAATGGCCAGAAAATCATCAAAGTGATCGAGTTCGAAGGTTGACATGATGGCACTCTTGTCCGGAATTGGGGGCAATGATCTTCAGCGACTCATTGTGCACACTTTGTGGGCGCCCTGGCATTCCCCGAAATGGGTAGGCCCTTGTGGGAATATCGGAACCGCGGCCCGGCCAGTAGGCTAAGCCGATAGATAGGTCACCAGCCGGTAGGCCGGTGCGGGTATCAACTGCTCGGGGTCCTGGCTGTCCAGAAAATTTTTCAGTGCCAGTCCCAGTTCGGTGTTTCCCTCAATGGCGAGTCTGCGACGGAAAAACAGGGTGTCGGGATCAGTCTGGCCCGCAATGACGCTCAGCAGATCGCGCAGTTCGGCGCGGAAAGTGACGTCGGGGTCGACGGGGTTCATCGAGACGAATAACCGCTGGCCCAGCAGAGTGACGGAGAAATCCAGGTCAATGTCCGACACCCTGATACGGACACAACGACCGCGCATGAAGTCCAGCTCCCCCCGGTGGACCGGCTGGTTGAAGGCGGTATTCAGGCCGCCCGACAGAGCCTGCTGTCGCAAAACAGAGGGAAGCAGATGAGTGCTCAGGCGGACCAGAGCGGGAACGCGGCCGGCGAGCGAGGATGAAACCCCGGAGCGGGAGTGAATGGCAACCATAGTGAAATACCTCCTGAGCGGGCAATGCTATCAAAGCCCGCGAAGCGCGCCACTCGCCCTTAGTGGGTAGAGGATGCTTTTCAAGTGAACGGATAAACCAACCCAAGAGACAGAAAACTGTGGAATTATTGTGCCCGGCGGGCAGTCTGCCTGCGTTGAAGACGGCCCTGAAAGAGGGGGCCGATGCCATTTACGTCGGTTTGCGTGGCGATACCAACGCCCGGCACTTTGCCGGGCTCAACCTTGACTCGCGAGGCCTTCAGGACGCAGCCCGGGAAACCCACCGTCAAGGCCGGCGATTGCACGTGGCGATCAATACGTTCGCCCACCCCAATGACTGGGAGAGCTGGCAGGTGGCGGTGGACGAGGCGGTCAAGGCCGGTACGGACGTGCTGATTCTGGCTGATATGGCGGTGCTGGCCTACGCCGCCGAGCGTTACCCGGAGGTGGAGCGGCACCTGTCAGTCCAGGCATCGGCCACCAATGCCGCCGCGATAGAATTCTATCGTCAGACCTACCGAGTCACCCGGGTGGTGTTACCCAGGGTGTTGTCCATGCAGCAGGTCTCAGCGCTGGCACACACGGTGAGCACCGAGCTGGAAGTGTTCGCTTTTGGCAGCCTGTGCATCATGGCCGAAGGGCGCTGTTATCTGAGTTCCTACATGACCGGGGAGTCCCCTAACAATTCCGGCGCCTGCTCGCCGGCCAAATTTGTGCGTTGGGAAGAAAAACGGGGGGTGCTGGAGTCCCGCCTGAATGGCTATCTGATCGACCGGTTTTCCGGTGGTGAAAATGCCGGTTATCCCACCCTGTGCAAGGGCCGCTTTGAGGTGGAGGGAGAGCGCTATCACGCGCTGGAGGAGCCCACTAGCCTCAATACCCTGAACCTGTTGCCCGAACTGTACCAGAACGGCATCAAGGCGGTGAAGATCGAGGGCCGCCAGCGCAGCCCCGCCTACGTGGGGCAGGTCACGCGGGTGTGGCGCCAGGCAATCGACCGGCTGCTGAAGGATCCGGAGCGCTACCGGGTCCTTCAGGACTGGGATGACACCCTGGCGGGCCTGTCCGAGGGCCATCAGACCACCATCGGGGCCTATCACAGGAGTTGGCGTTAATGTTAAAAGTGAGTGTCGGGCCAATTTTATACTTCTGGCCCAAAGAGCAGGTGCAGCGCTTTTACGAGCAGGTGGCGCGATCGGTCGCTGACATCGTCTATCTGGGCGAGACCGTGTGCCCCAAGCGCCGCGAGCTGCGGCTGGACGATTACCTGAATCAGGCGCACATGCTGCGCGAAGCGGGCAAGGAGGTGGTGCTCTCCACCATGACCTTGCTGGAATCTCCGGCAGACTTGCGCGAACTGCGCCGCTATTGCGATAACGGCGATTTTGTCATCGAAGCGAACGACATGGGAGCTGTGGGCCTGCTGCGCGAAGCCGGCCTGCCCTTCGTCGCGGGTGCGGCGATCAACTGCTACAACCCCCAGGCCCTGCGGCAACTGGTGCAGTTCGGCATGCAGCGCTGGTTGATGCCGGTGGAACTGTCCCGGGAGTGGCTGTCCCAGGTTCTGGGCCACCCGGATATCGAGGATATCCGCGGGAGCTTTGAGGTCGAAGTCTTCGCCTTCGGGCATTTGCCGCTGGCCTGGTCGGCGCGCTGTTTTACCGCCCGCTCGGAAAATCGGGCAAAAGATCAGTGTGATTTGTGCTGCATCAAATACCCCTCGGGCCGGCCGGTCTACAATCAGGAAGGTGAGCGGTTGTTTGTGCTCAATGGGATTCAGACCCAGTCCGGTGACCGCTATAACCTGATCAACGACCTGCCGGGCATGAAGGGGCTGGTGGATGTGGTCCGGCTCAGTCCGGAGCCCGAGGGGACGCTCGACTGGCTGGATCGTTTTCGCGCCGCCGACCGGGGCGAGCCCGCCGCCGGCCGCGGCCCGGAGGATGTGAACGGCTACTGGCACAAAATGGCCGGTATTGTGCAGGTTTCTTAGAGGGCAGGCTCTTTAAAAGAGCCTCCCGCCCGGTTTATTGTAATTTTGCAGAACCAACGAGTAGAGGCTGACGAATGACAGAGCAACCCAAGGACATCACCGAACCCGCCGTCGAGCTTCAGCCGGCGTCCCAGGACATCTGGGACCAGAAGTACCGTCTGAAGGATCATCAGGACCAGCCGGTGGACCAGACCATCGATGCCACCTGGGCGCGAGTCGCCGAGGCGTTGGCCGATATTGAACCCAAGCGCAAGGCGCACTGGCGCGAGCAGTTTCTCTGGGCGCTGCAGAACGGTGCCATTCCCGCCGGGCGCATCATCTCCAACGCCGGGGCGCAGGCCTACAAGCCCGCCACCTCGACCATCAACTGTACGGTGTCCGGCACCATCAACGATTCCATGGAAGACATTCTGCAGAAGAACGTTGAGGCGGGCCTGACCCTGAAGGCCGGCTGCGGCATCGGCTATGAATTCTCCACCCTGCGCCCCAAAGGCGCCTACGTGGCGGGCGCCGGTGCCAACACCTCCGGCCCGCTGTCGTTCATGGATATCTACGACAAGATGTGTTTCACCATCTCCTCCGCCGGCGGGCGGCGCGGCGCGCAGATGGCCACCTTCGATGTCCACCACCCGGATGTGAGCGAATTCGTGCGCGCCAAGCGCGAGGCCGGCCGGCTGCGTCAGTTCAATCTGTCCCTGCTGATCACCGATGATTTCATTCAGGCGGTGAAGTCCGACGCGACCTGGCCGCTGAGTTTCCCTGTCACGGAGAAAGACATCGAGCGCGAAGGACTCGAGCGCGACAACCCGGAGCAGGTGGTCTGGCGCCGTCTGGATCATCTGGCCGAGAAGTACCTGCGCAACGACCAGGGCGAAGTGGCCTGCAAGGTCTACAAAAAAATCCCGGCGCGTCAGCTGTGGAATCAGATCATGCGCTCCACCTACGATTTCGCCGAGCCGGGCTTCATTCTTATCGACCGCGTCAACCAGCGAAACAACAACTGGTTCTGCGAGGATATTCGCGCGACCAACCCCTGCGTTACCGCCGACACCTGGGTGCACACCAGTGCGGGGCCACGACAGGTACACCAACTGCTGGGAAAGGCGTTCAGCGCCCGGGTGGATGGACAGGATCACCTGACCGGGGAGGATGGCTTTTTCGCCACGGGCGACAAACCGGTGTTCGAGCTGACCACCCGGGAAGGGCACAGTGTGACGCTCACCGGCGATCACAAAGTCCGCAAGGTCGCACGAAAAAACCGCTGGGCCCAGGAGTTCGAGTGGGTGCCGGCCGAGCAGTTAAGCCCGGGCGATCAGGTGGTCTTACACAACCACCGTGCGAAGCCCGAGTGGGCGGGCGAAGGCAGCCGCGAGGAGGGCTATCTGATGGGCCTGCTGGTGGGGGATGGCACCCTGAAGTCCGACAAGGCCGTGTTGTCCGTATGGCCCGGGCAGATGGCGGTGGGCGACTCGCCTCAGGCGCACCCGGTGATGGCCGAGGCGCTGCGTTGTGCCCGGACACTGCCTCACCGGGCGGACTTTTCGGGCTGGATGGAGGTGCCCGGTCGTGGCGAATATCGTCTGGCGACCGGCGCCATCAAAAACCTGGCCGAGACACTCGGCATGACGCCGGGAGACAAGTCGATCACACCGGCACTGGAGGCCCGCTCCAGCGAATTTTACAGCGGTTTCCTCAGAGGCTTTTTTGACGCTGACGGGTCAGTGCAGGGATCTCAGGAAAAGGGCGTGAGTGTGCGTCTGGCGCAATCCGACTTGCCGCGCCTCAAGGCCGTTCAGCGGATGTTGTTGCGTCTGGGAATCGCCACCCGCCTCTACCGGAACCGCCGTCCGGCAATGGATCGGGCGATGCCGGATGGCCGGGGCGCAAGCAAAGACTACGCGACGGCGGCTCAACATGAACTGATCATCGCCGGCGATAACCTGCCGGTCTTTCTGGAGCGGGTCGGCTTTTCCGACGCGGACAAACTGGCCCGTCTGAAAAACGCATTGGGAGCCTACAAGCGCAAACTCAATGGCGAGCGCTTCATGGTCACGGTTGAGGATCTTGTCGCCGCCGGGACGCAGACCGTCTACGACGTCCAGGTTCCGGGTATCAATGCCTTTGATGCGAATGGCCTCTACGTCCACAACTGCGGTGAGCAACCCTTGCCTCCTTACGGCAGTTGCCTGCTCGGCTCGGTCAACCTGACCCAGTGCGTCAAACACCCCTTTACCGAGCGCGCCGAGTTCGACTGGGAAAAATTCCGCACGCTGGTGGCGGTGTTTACCCGCATGCTGGACAACGTGGTGGAAATCAACGGCCTGGCCCTGCCCGAGCAACGTCACGAGATCGAGCGTAAGCGCCGGCATGGCATGGGCTTTCTCGGGCTGGGCTCGGCGCTGACCATGCTCACCATTCCCTACGGCAGCCCCGCTTCCGTTGCCTTTACCGAGCAGGTGAGCAAAGAACTGGCGCTGGCCGGTTGGCGCGAAGCCCTGGCACTGGCGAAGGAAAAAGGGCCCGCCCCCATCATGGATGAAATGTTCGAAGTCACGCCCATCATGCTGGCCAAACAGCCAGAGCTGGCCGAGCGGCACCAGGTGGGTGACAGGGTGCCCGGCAAGGTACTCTGGACCCAGTACAGCCGCTATATGCAACAGATCGCGGAAGAGGAGCCGGCACTGGTGGATGCGCTGGCCGAAACCGGCGGGCGCTTCACCCACCATTCGTCGATTGCCCCCACGGGCACCATCTCCCTGTCGCTGGCCAACAATGCCAGCAACGGGATCGAGCCGAGTTTCGCTCACCACTATGCGCGCAATGTGATCCGCAGTGGCAAAAAGTCCAAGGAAAAAGTGGACGTCTTCTCCTACGAACTTCTGCGCTATCGGCAGTTGCTGGAGCCCAACGCCAAACCCTATCCGCAGCCGGGGGAAACCGGTCTGCCGGATTACTTTGTGGTGTCCGACCAGATCACGCCCGAGCAGCACGTGGACGTGCAGGCGGCCGCCCAGAAATGGATCGACTCTTCGATTTCCAAAACCATCAACGTGCCCACCGAAATCGCCTACGACCGGTTCAAGGATATTTACCTCTACGCCTACGAAAAGGGCCTCAAAGGTTGTACCACTTTCCGTTTCAACCCGGAAGCGTTCCAGGGCGTGCTGGTCAAAGAGCAGGACCTGGAGAACACGACCTATGTGTTTGAGCTGGAAGATGGCCAGAAACTGGAGCTCAAGGGCAACGAAGAAATCGAGTACGACGGCGAAATTCACAACGCCGCCAATTTGTACGAAGCGCTGAAAGAAGGCTACTACGGGAAGTTTTAAACTATGAATGCCAAAGTCATCGACAAGAAAATCACGGGATTTTCCATCAAAAAGCCGGAGCCGGAAAAGGCCCCCGATATCGAGCGGATGCACGAAAAGTTTGAGCGGCCGGAGTCCCTGGAGGGTTCAACGTACAAAATCAAAACGCCGCTGTCGGACCATGCGCTCTATATCACCATCAATGATGTGGTGCTCAATCCGGGCACCGATCACGAGGTGCGTCGGCCCTTTGAGATTTTCATCAACTCCAAGAACCTGGAGCACTTCCAGTGGGTGGTCGCGCTGACCCGGGTGATCTCGGCGGTGTTCCGGAAGGGGGGCGATGTCACCTTTCTGGTCGAGGAGCTCAAGGCCGTATTCGACCCTCAGGGTGGGTATTTCAAATCCGGCGGCCGGTTCATGCCCTCGCTGGTGGCGGAGATCGGCGATGCCATTGAGACCCACATGAAATCCATCGGTCTGATCGAAGAGGAGTCGCTGTCACCAGCGCAGCGTGAAGTGCTGACGGAAAAGCAGCAGGAGTACGAGCAGCGCCAGAACATTCAGGGGGAGGCGGGCGAGTTTCCCCCGACCGCAACACTCTGCCTGAAATGCCACACCAAGGCGGTGATTGTGCTGGACGGCTGTAAAACCTGCCTGAACTGTGGCGCGTCCAAGTGCTCTTAACGTTTTAAACTAAAGCCCGTCCGCGCAGGGCGGGTATCTGGTCGGCTGCGACCGGCCGGGAGATGAGATAGCCCTGGCCGAGTTGGCAATGGTGGAGGCGTAAAAACTCGAGCTGAAGGCGATTCTCCACGCCTTCGGCGACCTGACCCAGCCCCAGAGCGTTGGCCATACTGATGATGGTGCGAGTCAGCGTAGCCCCGCCGGTGTCCTCTGGTAGTCCGTCAATGAACGAGCGATCGATCTTCAGGCTGTTCACCGACAGACGGCCCAGGTAAGACAGAGACGAGTACCCGGTGCCAAAATCATCGATGTTCACCCTGATGGAGCGGGTCTTGAGGGTCTCCAGGTTCTGCCTGACGCGACTGTTGTCGTCCAGCAGCGAGAACTCGGTAATCTCGATCCATAGCAGTTCCGCTGGAAGCTGCTCGGTGTTCAGTTTTTGCAGCAGTTCCGGGGCGAATTCGGGGCGTGCCAGCTCCACGGGCGAGACGTTGATCGCGATGGGGATGTCCCAGTCCGGGTCCGAGCGCCACTTGCGCAGTTGTCGACAGGCTTCGTTGCGCACCCAGCGCCCGATCGGAAGAATCAGTCCGGTCTCCTCGGCCATCGGAATGAAACGGTCCGGCGATATCAGGCCCATTTCCGGGCAATCCCAGCGAAGCAGCGCCTCCACACCAATCATCTCTCCGCTCTGCAGAGAGATGATCGGTTGGTACAGCAGGTAGAGCTCGTTGCGGATCAGGGCTTTCTGCAGGCAGGACTCGATTTTTATCCGCTCGGCCAACGCCTCCGAGTGCTCCCGGGAAAAATAGCGTACGGCGCTGGGCTGCCCCTGGTGGTCGGCCCGAATCGCTGCCGACGCCTGCTCGATCAACTGCTCGGCCGTGGCGCCCTGGTCGGGAAACAGACTGGCGCCCACCTGCACCCTCAAGTAATGGTCGCGCCCCCGGCAGGTGTAGGACTGGCCGAGCGCAAGGTGAATGCGCCGGATGACCGCCTCCCGCTGTTTTGGCTCCCGCACGGGAAATATCATCACCAGCTCGTCGGCTTGCAGCCGCGCCACCGTGCCGCCCGTGGGGCAGTGCTTGGTCAGTCGCTGGCCCAGCTGGCGCAGGAGTTCGTCGCCGCCCTCGGTGCCCAGGTTCTGGTTGATCAGGCGCAGCCCCGCGATGTTGAACAACAGTACCGTCACCTGAAGCGATTTGACGTCGGCCAGTGCCAGTAGCTGATGCAACCGATCCATGAGCAATCGGCGGTTGGGGAGTCGGGTGAGCGGGTCGTAGTAGGCGGTAAATTCGACCGAGGCTCTCAGTGCCTGCAGATCGTAAGAGTGGGCAATTTCACTTTCCACCAGATCGGCAAGCTGGCGCAATTGATCACACTGTCGCTCATCGAAATGCCGGGGCTGGCGATCGATGACGCAGAGGGTTCCCAGTGGCTGCCCGGAGGGGCCGTGGACGACCGCCCCGGCGTAGAACCGGATGTAGGGATCGCCGGTGACCAGGGGGTTGCCGGCGAACCGGGGGTCTTCCAGAGCGTCGGGCACCACCATCACCGAGCTCTGGTTCAGCGCGTGGCCACAGAAGGAGATGTCCCGGGGCACTTCCGCCAGGTCCCAGCCAAGCCGGGATTTGAACCACTGGCGGTCCCGGTCCACCAGGCTGATCAGGACCACGGGAAAATCGAACAGGTCCGCAATCAACTGGGTGTAGCGGTCGAAGCGCCGCTCGGCCTTGCTGTCCAGAAGTGCCAGGCCATACAGCTCCTCCAGGCGCTCCTCTTCGTGCGCCGGTTCCTCTGGCGGGATGTAGGCTGTGTGGTTCATGTCGGTCCTGACCTCCGTCGTGTCCATTCTGTCAGTATAGGCGACAACAAACGCTTAATCACGTATCAGAGGCCGCTTTTGCCGCCAAACAGGGCTTTCCCCCGCCAAGTTATGGCGCTCGCTTGACCTGTGTCAATGCGGCCGTCGACCGGGCGGGTAAAGTGTTCCTGAATACGGTTGGATGGAGTGCTAAGCGGTGGACAAACAGAAACCTCTGGTTTATTCATGCTCGGGCTGCTCGAATGTGGCGCAGCTGGCCAATGATCTGGCGGTAGTCATGGACCGGGAGGGGCACGCGGAGATGTCCTGCATTGCCGGTGTCGGTGGCGATGTGAAAAGTCTGGTCAGGGTTGCCAAGTCGGGGCGGGATATCTGCGCGGTCGATGGCTGCGCGCTCGCCTGCGTCAAGCACACCCTGGCTCGCCACGGCGTGGCCCCTAAATGGCATTTTGAGCTGACGCAGATGGGCATCAAAAAACGTAAGGGCGAAGGGTGCACGATCCATGAGCATCACGAGGTGTTGCGTCGCGTTTACGGTGACCTGGGAATTATCGCGACGGGTGAATAGCGCCTGAATTTGTGGTGAATTGTTGGGCGGCTTCGTATCGGAGTGCTCCGCCTGGGTAACCCTTTGTGAGACACGCCGTAAATACATCCCTGTAGGCTCGATCGCCTGCCGTCCAGGCAGTCGACGGTCTCACAAAGGGTTACCCAGCCTCCGCGGCAGCACCATATCGTTCCGGGAACTAGAACCGTAGGGCGATGAGATGGTCTCCTCCCCTCCTAATCGGCGTCGCGATGCGCCAAGATAGGGGA
>NZ_JBCAQT010000050.1:0-557 GCF_038419845.1 Marinimicrobium sp. C2-29 | reverse complement strand
TACAACAAATCCATCCAGGCCAAAGCCACCGACAAGCTGGACTACTGGCGCACCGTCTGGACCCGCCGCGACAATCCCTTTGAGGACGCCCCCTATAACTACGACTCCGATAAACCGGTCTGGCGTATTGAGCTGCGCTATCACCACTCCGTCGTGCAACAGTTCTCCGAAGGGACCACCGTTAAAGGCGAAACCCCCTATTTTAAATCCTATGCCGGCCTCGCCCCTCACCTGGACGGCCTCTGGCGCTATGGTCTGGACGCCTTCAAATTCCTTCACCGCCCCGGCTACTTCCACCCCATGTGGACCCTGCTGGCCCGGGACGTGAGGGTGCAGACCCAAGTGCAAAGCCTGCTCCATGAAAGCGACTACAAGCGCTATTACAAAACCAGCGAGGGATTTTCAGGAAAAAACATCGAGCTGCTGTTGGGTAACGCGATCAGCCTGGCAGCACGTAATAGATTGACAGCGAAACAGCTGCTTAAAGCCCTAAAAAAGCTTCCGTTTTGGTACACCATCGAGGACTTTTACAAGGATAAGGGTTTCTCAGAGATCGC
>NZ_JBCAQT010000049.1:0-599 GCF_038419845.1 Marinimicrobium sp. C2-29 | reverse complement strand
GCGGATTGATTCAACTCCCAACTGTCGAGGATTTCACCGGCCAGAAGGTTCATCATTCTCTGTAGCTGATGCGGTGTGGTCTGGTCGATCAGGTGCGGGGAGGCTTCAATTTTCAGGTGCGGGCCACTGTGTGTGGCTTTTACGTTGAAGTTCTTGAACAGCAGAATCAAACCCAGATCCGCATTCTGTAGCTTGTACTGGTAGCCAGAGTCCCGGCCAATGCGTCCTGCACACCATTCGTAGCCTCCGAGGTTAATAATGCCCCCTTTGGTGTCCATGTCCTCAATAAACCCGGGTTTGAGGTATCCACGATAGAGCTGACGCACGGTGTCCACACCGGAGTGCAGCACATTGACCTCGGAGAGATCGCAAAACTGGTTTCGATCAAAAAATAACCGGCCCTTGGCATCCGGTGCCAGTTCGAGGTTATGACGGGGTAAATGCTGAGGTTTGGCCATTTTTCGGTGTCCTCTATTGTGGTGTTATGTGATCTAACGAGATGATCATTATTGGTATATAAGACGTGCTACAGGGATGTCTTCCGACGTCGGCCGCCTCGGTGCGGCCACGCGCCGTGCCGTCACGCGTCCGCACCTCGG
>NZ_JBCAQT010000048.1:0-724 GCF_038419845.1 Marinimicrobium sp. C2-29 | reverse complement strand
GAGTTTTTGCATCAGATTTTCTCCAAAAATTGTTTGATGGATGTGATGACGTACGCGGCGAAGAACCCCGCGCAATAGCAGCCAAAGAGTTGCCCGAGGATCTGTAACGCTTCGCTGTGGCTCATCTTTGGCCCCCCTTGCTGAATCCCATGGCCGCAGCCACGAAGTGGGAGACAACAAGAAGCAGGTCGAAGACGGCCTGTGTGTCAGCTTCCACAGTCCGCCCTCCTTGTTACTTCTCGGCGCCAGTGGCGGCGGGTTTGCTCGCGGGCTTGGTGTCCGGCACCACGCCGATGACGTGGGGCTGGGCTTTGCCCTGGGCGGCGCCTTTCATGCGCATCAGCAGCTTCTTGCGCTTGATGTCGCCATAGCGAATGTCGCCCAGCTGGTCGAACACGGCCGGGTCGGAGGGGATTTTGCGGACGCTAAAGCCGTGCACGTCGTTCTCTTTGTCCGGATCGGGTGTTTCACCGACGAACACGCTGCAGAACTGGGTGCCCTCAACGGTGACCCGGGTCACGCTCAGTACAGTGGTGTCGTATTCAAATTGCATGGTGATTTCCTCTTGAGTGTGATTGTTCAGCGGTGCCGAACAGGGGTTGAGAGGCTCCGTAGAGCCGCTTTAGGGTTAAAGCCTGTGGACAATCCGCTGCGCGGATGGCGTTCGCCGGTTGCCCACAGGTTCGCGCTCACGCGCCCTTGTCTCGCGGGGCTCGACGTCTCC
>NZ_JBCAQT010000047.1:0-747 GCF_038419845.1 Marinimicrobium sp. C2-29 | reverse complement strand
AGTCGACTTCGATGCCCAAGCCTTCGCGGTTAAAGTCGTCGATCACATTGAGTAGCCGATAGCTTCGCCCATCGGATAACTGGTCATGCATAAAATCCATTGACCAACACTGATTGATATTCTCTGGCACCGCCAACGCTTCAGGCCTTTCGCGCACCAGCCGCTTTTTGGGCTTGATACGCAGGTTAAGCTCCAATGCCTTGTAAATCCGGTAAACACGCTTGTGGTTCCAGCAAAAGCCCTTCACGTTGCGTAGAAACAGGTAACACAAACCAAACCCCCAATTGCGCTGGTTCTCCGTCAGTCGCAACAGCCAATCGGCGATCACTTCGTTTTCTCGGCTAAGCGTTGGTTCGTACCGGTAGCAGCTTTCACTAATACAAAAGGTCTGGCAGGCCAAACGGACGCTCACGCCATACTGATCAACGGCTTTCTTAGCCATCTCCTTGCGCTGAGATGGCTTTACCACTTTTTTGTCATGGCCTCCTGGACGATTTCGGCCTTTAATCGCTCCTCGGCATACATCTTTTTCAGGCGCCGGTTTTCATCCTCAAGCTCCTTAAGGCGAGCCATCATCGAGGCGTCCATACCGCCGAACTTGGCGCGCCACTTGTAAAAGGTGGCGCTGCTCATACCGTGCTCCCTACACAGTTCGGGCACCGGGACGCCATTCTCAGCTTGTTTCAGGATGGCCAGGATCTGACTGTCGGTAAAACGTGACTTCTTCATGCAGAATCTCCTCTGGGG
>NZ_JBCAQT010000046.1:0-799 GCF_038419845.1 Marinimicrobium sp. C2-29 | reverse complement strand
ACTACGGCCAGGTAATGCCAGCGACTGTCGACCCAGATGTAGGTAATATCTCCACACCACACTCGATTGGGTGCAGGGACGTCGAACTCCCGGTCAAGATGGTTCGGAATATCCACTCGCTCCGTCTCGGCCACCTTGTAACGGTGAGCGCCGGGCTGCTTGGACACCAGGTCCGCTTCAGCCATCAATCGGCGTATCTTGAAGCGGCCCACGTCGTGCCCCAAATCCCGCATCATCCCCATCAGAGTGCGGCTTCCGGCTGAGCTTCGACTGTCGTTGAATAGCTCTGTAACCAGGCTTCTCAGCGTCAAGCGCTGGACATCCGGCTTCTGGCGGCGCTGAACGTGCTCGTAGTAGCTACTCACAGGGATATCGAGGGCGGAACAGACCAGCCCGACGGGTTCATGCTCTCTCAATTGGTCGATCAGTGCGTATGCCTGATCTCGTCCGCTACCAAGAGAGCTGTAGCCTTTTTTAATATGGCTTTCTCCCGTTCCAGGCGGTTAACCCTGCCTTCCAGCTCCTGAATACGCTGTTGCTCTGGGGTTAGCGCTTTGCTCTTGGGGGTTGTGCCCCCTTGCTCCCCTTGAAGCTGCTGAACCCAGCGCCTGAGGACCGTTTCACCGACACCGAGAGAACGGCTTGCCTCTGAGACTGAGTAGCCCTGGTCGATGACTAGCTGAGCGGCCTCACGCTTGAATTCTGCTGAAAATGAACGACGCTGTCTCTTCATGGAACACCTCTTCTAGGGTGGTAGAATACCACCTTAAATGGTGTCCGGAATCATTAGACCACTTCA
>NZ_JBCAQT010000045.1:0-1082 GCF_038419845.1 Marinimicrobium sp. C2-29 | reverse complement strand
GTCTTCCGACGTCGGCCGCCTCGGTGCGGCCACGCGCCGTGCCGTCACGCGTCCGCACCTCGGCGGCCGACGGCAGAGGCCGAGCCGGAAGAGACGTTTAAAAGCACAGGATGGGCACCCGGCTGCCGTCATAAAACGCCTCCACTCGACAGGGCCCGAGTTTGCGCAGGGTGACGCCTACATTCGCCAGTTCCTGGTCCGTCCAGTAACGGTCGGTTTCCTCCGGGGTGGTGAACTGGTAGCTGGTCTTGCCGTTGATGGTCATGGAGCCTTTGATGATCAGGCTTTCCAGGCGACGGGACAGGGGCGACTCGGCCACTTCTTCCGCGCCCTGCTCAGCTTGTGGCGCCTCTGGGGGCGTTGGTTCGGCGGGGAGGGTGTCCGGG
The DNA here is from genome assembly GCF_038419845.1 of Marinimicrobium sp. C2-29. Lineage (NCBI taxonomy): Bacteria > Pseudomonadati > Pseudomonadota > Gammaproteobacteria > Cellvibrionales > Cellvibrionaceae > Marinimicrobium > Marinimicrobium sp. C2-29. The sequence goes on along the minus strand of NZ_JBCAQT010000045.1, from coordinate 696 downwards.
GCGTAGCGCAGCCAACCGGCCACCACGCCCAACAGCAGGCCCGTGGCGAGCGCGACGGGTGATTTAAAACGCTTCCAGTAGATTTTGGTCAGTCGCATGAGATTCCTCGGCGTCAGGGGGACGGCGTAGCGTCCATGGGTATGCCAGGGGGTGAGCAAGCTGTAGGTTTTGTGGGGATAGTTTTTTAAAAACACCTGTTGGGTGTCGTAGGCCCGGAACAGATCGTTGCCCCGGTACCACCACACATCGGAAATCAGGTCATCGTCGGCGTAGGTGACCTTGGCCCGGTGCAGCCGGGGCATGGTGAGGTTGTAGCCGGTGAACAGTTTGAGCAGTCGCCCGAAAAAGGGCAGGCGCAGTTTGTCCAGGCGGCGGCAGTAGACGACCAGCTCGGCGATGGCTTCCCGGGCCTGGGAGTCGAGCAGGCTCAGGTCCTGGATGATGATGTACACATCCCAGCCCAGTTTGCGCGCGTGGAGAAACCAGTCGTTGACCGCGCCGCGGGTTTTGTCCTGCCAGTTTCTTGAGTTAAACCAGGTGCCGCATTCATCGAGCACGAGCACCCCGAACCGGTCTTCGTTGTAGGGGCCGTCGTAGCCTTTGCCCAGGGCGTTCAGGTCGTCCACGGTGGGCTTGTCGGGAATGCGCAGCACATCGACGTTGCGGGCGGTGCGCCCCACCAGGTGGGGCAGGTTC
>NZ_JBCAQT010000044.1:0-1237 GCF_038419845.1 Marinimicrobium sp. C2-29 | reverse complement strand
TGAAGTGGTCTAATGATTCCGGACACCATTTAAGGTGGTATTCTACCACCCTAGAAGAGGTGTTCCATGAAGAGACAGCGTCGTACATTTTCAGCAGAGTTCAAGCTCGAAGCAGCTCAGTTGGTCATTGACCAGGGCTACTCAATTGCAGAGGCTAGCCGTTCTCTCGGTGTTGGTGAAACGGTCCTCAGGCGCTGGGTCCAGCAGCTGCAAGGGGAGCAAGGGGGCGCAACCCCCAAAGGCAAGGCATTAACACCCGAGCAACAGCGTATCCAGGAGCTGGAAGGCCGGGTGAACCGGCTGGAACGGGAGAAAGCCATATTAAAAAAGGCTACAGCTCTCTTGGTGGCGGACGAGATCAGACATACACACTGATCGACCAATTGAGAGAGCATGAACCCGTCGGACTGGTTTGTTCCGCCCTCGGCATCCCTGCGAGCAGCTACTACGAGCATGTGCAACGCCGCCAGAAGCCGGATGTCGAGCGTTTGACACTTCGGAGCTTGGTGAAAGAGCTATTCAACGACAGTCGAAGCTCAGCGGGCAGCCGAACCCTGGTTGGGATGATGCGGGACCTAGGGCACGACGTGGGCCGCTTTAAGATGCGCCGGCTGATGGCTGAAGCCGATCTGGTGTCCAAGCAGCCCGGTGCTCACCGCTACAAGGTGGCAGAGTCCGAGCGGGTGGATATCCCGAATCACCTCGACCGGGAGTTCGACGCTCCTGCTCCCAACCGGGTTTGGTGTGGCGATATCACCTACATCTGGGCCGACAGTCGCTGGCATTACTTGGCCGTGGTGATGGACCTGTACCGCCGCCGAGTGATCGGCTGGGCCTTGTCTACCAGGCCCGACGCAGAGCTGGCAGCAAGGGCTCTTGAATTGGCCTATGAGCAACGAGGCCAACCCGAAGGGGTAATGTTTCACTCGGACCAGGGTTGCCAGTACGCCAGTCAGGTGTTTCGACAGCGCCTGTGGCGCTACAGGATGAGGCAGAGCATGAGTCGGCGTGGTAACTGTTGGGACAACTCCCCGATGGAGCGTGTGTTCCGCAGCCTGAAGTCAGAGTGGATCCCCTCATTGGGTTACCGCTCGAAATCTGAAGCGACTAGAGATATCAGCTATTACTTGATGGACTATTACAACTGGCGTCGGCCCCATCAGTACAACGATGGCGTGCCACCGGCAAAAGCGGAAAATCCATCTAACTTATTGTCCGGAATTAGTTGACCACTACA
>NZ_JBCAQT010000043.1:0-1267 GCF_038419845.1 Marinimicrobium sp. C2-29 | reverse complement strand
ACACCTCTTCTAGGGTGGTAGAATACCACCTTAAATGGTGTCCGGAATCATTAGACCACTTCAGATCGTGGAAGCCTATGGTTACGATGCCAATGGCAACCGGACCCTTAAAACCAGCACCGAAGCGGGTGTGGAAGCGGAATCCGCCACCTATACCGCGGGAGACCAACTGGAGGGCCGAGACGATACCACCTACGACTACGACGCCAATGGCCGACTCAGCGGCAAGGTCGAGGAAACCGACGCCGGCCCGGCCGTGACCACCTACGTCTACGGCAGCCAGGGGCAGCTATTGCAGGTGGACACCCCGGACACGTCCATTGAATATCGCCACAATGCCCTGGGCCAGCGAGTCGCCAAACTCATCGACGGCGACATCGTAGAGCGCTACCTGTGGCAGGACCTGACCACCTTGCTGGCCACCTATGATGGCAGTGGCAACCTGAAGCAGCGGTTTCAGTACACAGCGGGGCATACACCCACCAGCTTCACCCAGAGCGGACAGCGGTACTACATTCAGACCGATCACCTGGGCAGCCCCAGAGCTGTTACCGACAGCAGTGGTACGGTCGTCAAAGAAATCCGGTACGATAGCTACGGCAATATTATCAATGACAGTAATCCGGAATTCCAGATACCGTTTGGGTTTGCGGGAGGTCTACACGACGCGGATACCGGACTGGTCCGGTTCGGGTTTCGGGACTACGATCCAGAAGCCGGGCGGTGGACGGCGCGGGATCCGATTGGGTTTGATGGGGGCGACACTAACTTGTATGGGTATGTACTAAATAATCCTATTAGCTTTTACGATTTAGATGGTCTTGAGTTGTCCTCTGTTGATCAAGCTGCGGTTGCTGTCGTTAGTGATCGACACTTTACAAGTACATATAACAGAGAAGTGGGAGGGCGTGTTCTGCAGAGTTGGATTAACTCTGATTCTATCTCTACTACTACTGTTGTAGGCCAAGAGAGAAGCGTATACGTTATGGACGCCCCTATAAAACTATTTCATAGCACAGTTGCAACGTTCCATGTTCATCCTGATGGAGAAGTCGGAAACTACTTTTCTCAAGAGGATATCTGGAACGCTGAAAGCAGACTGTTGCCTACGTACGTAAGTGGTGATTCTAGGATACTAAAATATGATCCGGTAATCCTCCCATAAATTAAGGGTACTCATAAGTAGAATTTTCTCGTAATCTATCCCCAGAGGAGATTCTGCATGAAGAAGTCACGTTTTACCGACAGTCAGATCCTGGCCATCCTG
>NZ_JBCAQT010000042.1:0-1433 GCF_038419845.1 Marinimicrobium sp. C2-29 | reverse complement strand
CGTAGGGCGATGAGATGGTCTCCTCCCCTCCTAATCGGCGTCGCGATGCGCCAAGATAGGGGAGGAAGAAATTCCTATCTGAATGAGTGGGAGGAGACCATGGCAAAGCTTACAACGATTGGCATTGATCTCGCAAAAAACGAATTTGCTCTGTACGGCACAGGCCCTGGAGGTAAGGGGGACTGGAAGCGTAAAGTCCGGCGCAAGCAGCTCTGCGAGCGGCTATCACGCCTGGAGCCTTGCACCGTGGCCATGGAGGCCTGCGGGAGCGCCCACTACTGGGCCCGCCGAATTCAGGCGCTGGGGCACCGCGTTGAGCTGTTCCCCCCGCAGCACGTCAAAGGGTATCTACGCGGCCAGAAGAACGACTACAACGATGCCATGGCCATTGCGGAGACCAGTGAACACGGGCGGGTTCGTCCAGTGCAGATCAAGAGCGTTGAGCAGCAGGACGAGCAGATGCTGCACAAGCTGCGTCGCAGCGTGAGCAAGGAGCGCACTCGGCTGAGCAACCAGTTGCGAGGCCTGCTGATGGAGTACGGGGTGGTGCTCCCCAGAGGGGTGGCCACGCTACGCCGGGAGTTCCCTCTGGTGCTTGAGGACGCGGAGAATGAGCTGAGCCCTCGAACCCGGCAGCTGCTCCACCGCCAGTACCAGCGCTTTATGGAGCTAGAGGAGGAGCTGGCCTGGTACGACCAGGAAGTCGATCGGATGGTCAAAGAGGACGAGGTCTGTCAGCGCTTACAGGAGATGCCCGGTATCGGGTCCGTGGTGGCCAGTATCTTAAAAAGCTGGATGGGTGATGGCCACCAGTTCCAGCGAGGCCGAGAGGCGGCTGCCGCTCTGGGCGTGGTTCCACGGCAGAACAGCACCGGCGGCAAATCGGTGCTGCTGGGCATCAGCAAACGTGGCGACCCCTATGTGCGAGCCCAACTGATCCACGGGGCACGCTCGGTGGTAACGCAGGCGGACAACAAGACCGATCCGCTCAGTCGCTGGATCCAGAGGATCAAGGCGGAGCGAGGCTTCAACAAAGCCACAGTGGCGCTGGCCAATAAGTTACTCCGCATGGCCTGGGTGATCATCGCCCGGGGCGAGCGGTACCGGCCCATCGAGGAGCGGATGGCCGGATGAGTTGATCAGGAAGCGAGTGAAGTAGACAAGCAAAGCGAAGTAGACGATTACGGAGGTTACCCTTCCCTCAGGTTGCGAGGGTCACAGCGATCGATGGCACAACAGGTCAGACCGGCCTGCCGAAAACCTGGCTTACTTGATGGCCCGAGAGGCCGTTAGGGCGATGAGGACGGCAGGCGCGGATCTTCCATCAAGGCCAGAGGCGACAAAGCCGCCTCGACAACAGGCCGGATATACGTCAGCCAACCTGTCCCTGACATCGACACTGAGACCTTGCAAACGGGGAGGAGACCATATAC
>NZ_JBCAQT010000041.1:0-1607 GCF_038419845.1 Marinimicrobium sp. C2-29 | reverse complement strand
CGGAACCTGTCAACCTGATTCGGACAGTTGCTTAGCCAGTTAATGTAGATTTGTTCGCCGTGTGCTTGGCCGATGGCAGCGTCGGGAAGTTAATGGCGCTGCTGGTATCGGCGTCTCCCTCGCCCGGCTGGACCGGATTGATGGAGACGCTGGACGGTGGCAAGGCCACCGTCGGGCAGCCTTTGACAAAGCGCTCCGGGTGAGCGGCGTAGTGCGCATTCAGCGTCCGCTGCTTCTGCTCGGCAATCGCTCTATAGTCGCCGGCAAACACCTGCGCCGGGGTAAAGCCGGCCAGACCAATGTGATGGTGCTCGTTGTTGTACCACTGGACATAGTCCCGGAACCATTGTTGGGCGTGAGCCACGCTGTCAAAGCGGCCCGGGTAGTCTGGTTGGTACTTCCCGGTTTTGAACTGGCTTTCGCTGAACGCGTTGTCGTTGCTCACACGCGGACGGCTGTGGCTGCAAGTGACGCCGATTTCGGCCATCAAGTCGAGGTAGCTGTGGGCGATCATCGGCGCACCTCGGTCCTGGTGCAGCGTGAGCGAGCCTGCGTCTACCCCGTAGCGGTCGACGGACTCTTGCATCAACTGCTGGGCCAGTGCGGCGTTCTCTTTGCGCGAGACCATCCAGGCAACGATAAAGCGGCTGAACAGGTCCAGAACAACATACAGGTTAAGGTATTGTCCTCTCTGACGGGTGGGCAGTTTGGTCACATCCCAGCTCCACACCTGATTGGGCGCTGTCGCCGTCAAGCGGGGAATAGCATGACTCTGGGGCTGGCGTTGAGGTCGCCGGTCACCACTGGTGGCCTGCTCACGCAGCACCCGATGCCAGGTACTGAGTGAGGCCATGTATTGGCCTTGTTGCAACAGGTTGTGAAAGATCTCATACACCGGCTGATCCTGATAGGGTTCGCTGTAGGCCACATCTAGCATAGTCTGGCGCTCCTCAGTCGATAGTGCTCTGGGCTGCGGACAGTGCTTGCGTGAGCGAGCTGCTGGCTCCTGGGGTTGAGCCGAGGGCTTGCGGTGCCAGGCGTACACGGTGCTGCGAGTCAGGCCCAGCGCATCACAGGCCATAGCCAACGGGACGCGCGGTGGGCGTTGCTCAATGACGGTGATCATTGCTCGCTCCCATTGTTGCTGTGATCGAGCATCGACAACGCTTTTTTTTGGAGCGAGACGCAGTCTTCGGTCACCGCGAGCTTTTTCTGGAGTCGCTCGTTGTCGCGCTCCAACTGCTCGATGCGCTTTTGCTCAGGCGTTTTGGAGGCCTTGGGGCCAGGCGCCGTTTTCGTAAGCTTGTCAGCGCCTCCGGTGGCCAGTTCACGGCGCCAAGTGGCCAGCTGGCTGCTAAAGAGCATTTCCCGGCGTAGTAGCTTGCCGACTTCGCCGTGCTCGCAAGCATCGGCCTCGGCCAGGATTTTAAGCTTGTACTCGGTGGTGAAGCGTCTGCGAGTGCGCTTCTCCAGGTTGGGGTTGGGAGTCACTTGATTCTCAGGCATGTCTGATGGCGGTTTGGGCATTGTTACGCTCCTGAATCGCGGGCTCTGAAATAGAGTTTAACTCAATGAGCCGATGTATGGATTCAGGTTGACACATAGGG